>CAIJED010000175.1 GCA_903819595.1 uncultured Methanomicrobiales archaeon
ATGCAGACCCGCTGCTCCAGCGGGTGTTTTACAACCTTGTCGAGAACTCCATCCGGCACGGGGAACGACTCAGTAACGTTCGGTTTTCCTCTGTGGAGGATGACAACGGACTTTCCATCATCTATGAAGATGATGGTGTTGGGGTCCCTTACGAGGTAAAAGAGAAAATATTCAGGCGTGAATTCTTTAAACACACCGGTTTCGGACTTTTCCTGTCATCAGAAATCCTGTCCATCACACATATATCGATCCGAGAGTCAGGGGTCCCGGGCACCGGCGCCAGGTTCGAGATGCTTGTACCGATGGGAACGTGGCGGATGGAGGAAAAGAGCACATAAGCCCCTTGTTACGTATGGTATGTCGATGACGGAACAGACCTGCCGGATGCCTGCATGTGATATCGTTGAGGATCCCGGGATTTTTCAGTTGCTATTTGACCGGCCCGGCAATCAAAGTCTTCGATCTTGTAACCGTTCAGACACCCCCACAAATGACTCGTAACGACAGTCAGGTCCAACCGGAAAAAGGCCAGGTACCACAAAAACGAGTAAAAATGAAATTTATTGAGATATTTGTCGGGTTTTGGATTGAAAATTCCCTAAAAAATTAATAACCGAGTGCTTCCTTAACGAGGATAAGTGTAGTCCTGTCCGGAGTTCGTTCATTGACAAGAACGACATATTTTCCGATACTACTCGGTATCCCGTATGCATTCCTGGCCCGTACGTTCTCGAGCGGATAGACATAATCCCTGATCCGTTTGAATGCATCATCGAGGGTCGGGACAATTTTGTTCACTCCGGACACAAGGATGAGGTGACCTCCTGCGAAAGGCCAGGCACCCACCCTGCTCCCACTGGCATCGCACCCGACAATCTCACCTGTCTCTGATATCGCGTTCACACCGGAGACAAAATAGTCTGCGGTGACAGATTTCCTTCTCAACTCTGCCCTCTTTGTCGCATTATTTTCAGCAGTAATTTTCTTATGTAACAGGTCCCAGCCTGTTTTATCTCCCGCAATGAACTCATCGTAACCGATCTCGATCAGGGTCGTCGATGAACCATTCATCACCTCTGCACCCTGAGGAATCAGACCCTTGAGAATTGAGAGGGCTTCTTCTCCGGTTTCTGCGATAATGACCCGGACATCACGTTTCTCTATTTCCATCTTTGTTTTTTCGATGACAATTGGTGAGGGTATCGTATTCCAAATTTTTGGATCAACACCTGCCTCAGCAATAAGGTGAACGGTACTGTAGGGTGTAATTGTTGCCATGATTTTTTCCTCGTTACAGGAAAGACGTAGACAAGGGCTTATAAAAATTTTCCTCTTCCCCGGGCCATCAGCGACTGCATAGGAAAATAAAAGATCCGCGCACTACAAAGGAAATTAACATCCCCTCTAAACAAAAAATATGAAACGATACATTAGAAGTTGATGAATGGTAAACAATCGGGAGGTCCAGCGAAAGAATTCATATTACCCCTCGCTCTCCTGTGTCCGGCAATTCAGGTAATGTAGGTACAAACCCATTGGCCATGATGATGGTAGCGCTGGCGTGAATTGGTCACTGTGAACTGGTTTAGAAAGAGACCGGGGGTGATAGGGTATCTGGCTGCATGGATCGATTCCATCGTGTTCGGGACCAGTACATGAATTGATGGACATTCCCATACCGTCATTGTAACCAGTTACTTTTTCCGAGATCCGGACTATTTCTTCCTGAATTTGCTTTACCCTGGATCCAAAGCTTTAGAGACCAATAAAGACCCCTGCACCTGTACGGATGAAAAACGAGAAATGGCTTCATTCACTGCTGGAATGATGTATATGTACTCTATCCGGGACCTGCAGCCCGGTCCATACGCCACTTATCTTCTGTCACTGTCATCTCAAACCGTGCTCCCTTACCCGGTTCACCCGTCTCACGGATGGAAATATTGGTAATCGATAAGATCTCACGGGAGAGAAACAAACCCATCCCGGTATTCTTTCCGAATCCCCGTTCGAATATTTTCTCCGCCTCTTCGGCGGGAATACCATCGCCATCGTCCTCGCATATCAGAATATGATCCTGTTGGTTTTCCTCCACAGAGAACGTAATGGACTTAATCTTACCGCCGTATCGCAAAGCGTTGTCTATCAGGTTGTAGAAGACCTTGCCAGTCAGCGGGTCGCTGAACACTTCTGCACCGGCCGGTATATCGTTCTTTACCGTTACATCTCCCAGGGTGGCTTGCTTTGCCGCATTGTCGATGAGAGCGTGGCAGTCCTGCCATGCCGGGGCATGAACGCCGATCTCCTCGTATTCCTTCGTGAACCGGATCATGGCAGAGATCCGATCTGCGGCCGCTGTAATCTTTTTAAAATATTCACGTTGTGAGGGATCAAGCTGCGTCTCTTCGACTATCCCGGAATATCCCTGTAGAATGCCCAGTTGGTTGTTGATATCGTGCCGTGTAATACTTGATAAGAGCTTGAGATTTCTGTTTGATTGCCGGAGTGCCTCCTCAGCCAATTTACGCAGGGTAATGTCTTCGAGCGTCTCCATTGCCCCAATAATATTCCCTTTTGTATCCCGGATTGGTGCAGCGGTAAAATACAACCAGATCCCTGTTGTTCCCAGTTTCGGGAAAAAGTCTGTGGCTTCGTATGCACCTTCAATAAATTTTGACGTGCCATACTTTCCTTCGTACCATTGGGGTATTTTCCCGATAGCACCGTCAACCAGGAGGTCAGCCAGGCAGGGGCGTTGATGGGGGTAGAATGCTCTCCATTGCTGGTTTGTACCGACCATCTCAGCGGCCCTGATCCCACTGTGTTCTTCAAGTGCCTTGTTCCAGTAGATGACCGCGTGGTTTTTATCAATCACAAATTTCGGGATCGGGGAACCATGGACCGCCGCATGTAACCGTGATTCACTTTCGAGAAGAGCGAGTTCTGCTTCTTTTTGCCCGGTAATATCACGGCCGACAGACTGGTATTCAATTACACGGCCGTTTTCATCGAAGATTGCCCGGTCGCTCCACCGCTGCCACTGCGTGTGGCCATCAGGCATCATGATCCGCTGGGTGATATTCATCACGGGGTCCTTTGCAGTTAATGAGGCCAGGTGCTGTGCCACGATCTCCTGGTCCTCCGGATGGAGTTGCGGCCGGAACCGATGCCCGATGATCTCCTCCCGTTTAAGATTAAAATACCGGCAGTATGCCTCATTAACGAAGATATGGGTACCATCCGGCCTGAACCGGCATATGAATTCCGTCTGGTCCTCGACCACGTTGCGGTACTGGTCTGCACTTTCACGGAGCGCTGCTTCCGCCCTTTTCCGCTCGGTGATGTCAACGAATAACGTGAGGTACGCGGGGTTGTCCTGGTATTGGATTGGGGTGCATTTCACGATCACGGATCTCCAGCTCCCATCACGTGTGAGAAGATCGATCTCATCAAGGGGAATTTTGGTCCATTCTTTATCAGCCGATATGATCGAGAGGAGAACAGAACGATGCTCTTCTGCCACGTGCGAGAGCAGGGATGTTCCGACAAACTGGTCGGTGTTATAACCAAGTCCCCTCGAAGAAGCAGGATTCGCGTACAATATCCTCCCGTCCTGTCCATGCACCACGATGTAATCGGGTAGATTTTCAACAAGGCTCCGGTTGAACGTCTCGCTCGCGAGGAGTGCGCGTTCGGCATGTTTGCGGGTGGAGACATCCCTGACCGCAGATTGTAGGAACCACGAATTTCCGAGCGGAATATTATTGAATGTTACTTCAGCGTCGAATGGGGTGCGGTCATAATGGAGATAGACCCATTCAAAAAACTGGGGGTCGCCGGATAAGGCCGCATCGATCTTTTCCTTTATTTTTTCCGCAGAAAGACGGCCGTCCGGCTGGCGATCAGGCGAAAATTCCAGGGGAGAATGCCCGATTATCTGGTCAAGTGAACAACCGAAAATTTCGAGTGTACTACGGTTGCAGTCTAAAAATACGGATGCATCCATCATGAAGAGGGCATCCGTCGCCGTCTCGAACAGGGTCTTAAACTTCACCTCATTCTCCCGCAGGGCCTCTTCGACCAGTTTCCGGTCCGTGATGTCGCGGGTGGTGGCCAAGAGTGAGATAATACTTCCCGAAACGTCGTGCTCTGGTACGATGCGGGTCAGCAAAAACCGCTTGCCAGACGTGGTGGGAACCAACAGTTCAACCTCCTGTTCTTTTCCAATTTCAAGAGTCCATCGCAGTGATGCTTCGATAAACCGGTTCCACTCTGGAGATGTCGCTGATTCCAGCGGGGTCTTTCCCCGGATTTGTGGTAACAGGACCCCCATCAGGCGCTCGAATACCGGGTTGCAATAGATGTAGCGCAGACTGGTATCAAACCGCACGATCATATCCGTGGCATTCTCAACCAGGGATGTAAAATCATGTTCACGCTGGCGAAGCGCCTCTTCGGCGCGTCTCTTGGTTACTGCATAACGGATCTTGTTCGAAAGCTCGGCAAACTGCGCCTTTGGCTCGCCGCCTTTCTGAAGATAAAAATCTGCTCCCTCATTAATTGCTTCGATGACCACCTCTTCACGTCCCCGGCCAGTGAAGATGATAAATGGTGTGGTATTGCCTGATGCTTTGAGTCGCTTTAAGAATGTAATCCCGTCCATCTCCGGCATCTGGTAGTCAGAGATGATGACATCATAGCACTCCCTGTTCAGCTGCGTGAGTGCCTCGCTGGCGGAAGTGAGCGTATCAACGGTAAATGCCTTGTCATACCTCTCAAGGAAAACTTTTCCGATGCCCAGCAATCCGGGTTCGTCATCTACATAGAGAACCCGTATCGAATCTGCCATTACATTTGATTGTTAATCTGGATACACTTACTTTTTTGCATCAGGATCAGCCCGGTTGCTCTGGTATTCGTGAGTATCACTGAATGTGGTTGACTAAAGTCACCGCCAGATACTCAACAAACCTGGATCCCAACCGGTGCTATTCCCAAAAACCGGACCTCCACTCAATGGCCCTGATTTTAAAAGGTGGTATCACGAGCTGTTTTTGATAAAAAGATAGATTCTAATCTGAAAATATCTAATGCTTTATCTCATGCCGACGGTCAGTAAACGAAAATACCAGAAAATCGAAGAGGCGGAAATTGACCTCGTTATCAAGTGTGAGAACAGCCATGAATTTTACGAGCGTTATCGCGAAGCATTCCCTGGTAATAACAAAGAAATTGACAGCATCAGTAAGATCTGGAAACGGCGGAGTGAATTTATAAAGAAACTGCAGCCTCCAGCGGAACCCCCCCTATCTCAACCTGTCGCTGTACCTATACCTGTACCTGTGCCAGCACCTTCTCCGGAACTTGAGATACTTATCGCCACTCAAAATAAAATTCTGGCCGAATTGTCCACCGTGATGAAAGAACATCTTAACCTGAACAGGGAACTACTGGTTCGTCTTCCGAAACAGGTCCAGACATACGAGGATTCCACCATAAAACAGGATGATACAAAAATTCCCGGACAAAAGGATCCACAAAAGAAACCCGGGCAGGAAAAACCTTCCCAAATCCTGATTGGATCTTAAAATACCTATTTTTGGAATACCCATTTTTCTCATGCGGTTTATACGGGGTATTTTTCTGATGGTGGCCTGATTTTAATCAGGACTGGAATTTCATCGCGATGTCCAGGGGCCGACCAACCGGGGTGCAACGGAAATCGATGTAATGAGCGCAGGGATCTCTGACCCGTCTGCTGTATCCCCTGCGACGGCTCTATATACCGGCCCTATCATTCTCTCTTCATGCGAAGTCTTACGATCATTCTGGTCCTGCTGGTACTGACCCTGCCCATCGCCGGATGTATCGGTCCTCGTCTGGATACAGTTCCGGTCACCCAAAACCCGAGCAATGCCGGAATAACAAGTAACGTCGATGCCGGTTCCCCGTCTGCCCATACACTTATCGTGGAACCCAATGATGGGAAGGCGATAATTCTCTCAACAATTGCAGGGGCGCGTACGAACATTTCGCTCACCATATACGAACTCACCGATGACGACATTGTTCGCGCTCTTTCCGCAGCGCAGGCCAGGTGTGTCTCAGTCCGGGTGCTCTACAACAGCAACTCATTTAGGTCGATGAACAGGACGAACCCGAACGCTGGTGCAATTACGAATCTCTCCCTGTCCGGGGTGGCAACGAAACCCGCCTCGCCTGTCTTCACCGTCACCCATCAGAAAACGCTCACCGCAGATGCATCCCGGTCGGTCATTATGACCTTTAACCTTGAGCCTGATTACTTTAATACGACAAGAGACTTCGGGATTGTCACCACCAATAGTTCCGAAGTCCGGGAGATCGCGGGCGTGTTCGAAGCCGACTGGAATTACCAGAATATCACTCCAACTCTACCCTCTCTCGTCTGGAGCCCGGTCAACTCCCGGACGAAGATGCTTGGAGTGATTGACAATGCCACACAGACAATCGATATCTACAGCGAGGAGTTCACTGACCCGCAGTGTATGAATGCGCTCGTGAATGCGGCGAAACGTGGGGTCATCGTGAGAGTGATCGCAGCCAGTCATACCAATAACGGACGTAATGAAAACGCTCCCGCACTCGCGATCCTGAATGCCAATGGTGCACAGGCTAAGATGATCACTTCGCTCTATATCCATGCGAAGATGGTGCTCGCGGATTACGCGATGCCGGATCAGGTCGCGTATCTCGGGTCAGAGAACCTGGGGACCGTCTCCCTCGACCATAACCGCGAGTTGGGGATCCTGATCACTGAGAGACCGATCCTTGACCACCTGGAATCTATATTCTCAAAAGACTGGATCGCTCCTGCAGTGCCGTAAAAATATCTGACCTGATAAGAAAACTTACATGTTCTTTCGCGAAATCTGCCTGGGCTACTTCTCAGACAAGCACATACAATGGATCGGTACAGAACAAAAATGTCTGCCTGATTAGAGGACTTTGGTCCGGTGCGAGGTTCTTTTTTTTTACATATTCAGACATGGTTGCTTTTTTGGGGGATGATTTACATCAATTTCGGTATTCAACACTTCTCATATTCGTCATACTCGTGGTAAGACCGCCCACTTTTAAAAAAGAAAATCCCGATTCTCTGAAATCTCCCCGATAGTGGACGCATTTTATCATCCCGAATACGCAGTCTAATTATTTCTTGTGGGTTTTTTTGATAAACCATGCTATATTCTCACCCAGTTGCTTCATCGTATCAATGCCTTCATCATCGTTGACAACATCCCCGGGCTTCAGGCCGATCCCAAGGTTCCAGTACCGGGACCCTGCTGTAAACATCCCGCTGATGCCGAAGTAGTGATTGATCGTATCGACCGCACAGACTGCCCCGGCCCTCCGTTCTGCTGCAATTCCTGCACCAATTTTCCGTCGGAACAGGTCCCCGTTGGCTTTCGCCACAAAGAATGCCCGGTCCATGAATGCCTTGATCTCCGGCGTCACGCCGGCAAAATACGTGGGGGTTGCGATAATAATTGCATCAGCACTGATCATCTTTTCGATGCTCTCGTTGACCATATCCTTATCCTGCACACATTTTTTGTCCTGGTTCTCAAAACATTTCCAGCACGCGATACAGGGATGAACTTTCTTCCCTCCAATTTGAATAATCTCTGTTCGGATTCCTGCTTTTTCAATCTCGGCAAGAGTATATTTAATCAGCCGGTACGTGTTGCCATCCTTGTTGGGACTTCCATTCAATGCAATAACGTTCATCTGGTTCCTCATCAGGGGACCTACCCCTGTAAGGTATACTATCAGTAACGAGTATATTATAGTAAGCAGTTATCATATTGTTACCAGGTATCATGAATCGAAATGGGTCATCATGCAAATATCATTGTGAGATCGAAGCGGCATTTGCGATAATGGGTGGGAAATGGAAAACACGTATTGTCTGGCACATCGGAGAGGGGAAGCCCCGTTTTAATGAATTGCGTGATGTACTTGAAAATGTCAGTCCACGCATGCTTGCAAAACAATTACGGGAACTCGAACAGGACGGCCTGGTTATTCGTACGCAATATCCAGAGATCCCCCCACGGGTAGATTACCAACTGACCGGTGCGGGGAAAGCCCTGATACCGATCCTTGGATGTATCAGTGAATGGGTCACGGAATATTGCCCAGATGCGGCGGAGAGGATCGGGTAACTACAGAATCAGAAAGTCAAAGGTGCCCGGATCCTTAAATAAATGGATCATTTCCTGGCAATGGCTGGAAAGGATATTTTGATGATGACTGTGGACGCGGAAAGGATATGTTCATCCGGCACACCGGGAACAATCGCCGGCGTGACTCAAAAATAACGCAGATAGTACCGGGATCAGCTCCTTGATCCTTTCCCGGCGGTACTATCCCCTGAACCCATGGGAATATTTTATACGAAGTTTTTTCCAGTAGAATCCCGGTTATGACCTGGGAAACAGGATACCTTCAATAGCCCTGGACTGCTCCCTGTTTCTTCGTCTGACCTGCGAATGAGTTTGGTACAGAAGGGACCTTATCCCGGGTCCTTCCGGGTCTCATACCAAAACCCCGGATAAACAATAAAAAAAGGATGGATTGATTTTGCCGGCACTGCCGGTACATGGTAGTGAACCAGGCATTAGTGCTTCATGGCGACATCAAAGTAGATGTTTTTCCCGGATGCTTTTAAGGGTATCCCGTACACGATGCTGCAACCCTTGATGATGCCGAGTTGCATCGCAGCCACGCCGGCGCTATACATGATACGGTTGTCTACATTGTGCATACTTGCGGTTTTCACCGCAGAACCGACGGCGATACCAAGGTCTGATACCTTAAATATGCAGTTCGGCCCCATGTAATGTGTTTTGTGGGATTTCGCTGCAGTGCAGGCTTCTGCCATTTCATTACAGGTTGCATACCCGCAGCCGCCACAATTCAACCCGAGGGTTTTCTTGCCACCGACCCCGATAAGGACCGTCGCGTCACTGACTCTGACCTGCTCCCCGTTGATCCGGAAGAAATCCATCCCCGTTTCGGCAGCGATCAGGATCATCTTTTCTGCGATTTTCTCCTGTTCCTTCCCGGAAATAATTTCAATGGTAATTGAATCAATCCCAACGGCCTTTGGTGCGGTCCTTGCGGCCAGGGCCATGAGTCCGGCAACATTTTTTATTGCATCTGATTCTGAAGACATGGTGAACTGTTTCGTGCTACACCGGTAAAAAGGAAGGGGTAACAGAATTGATATCAGGTATCCCGGGTGGACACAACGATCAGCTGTACCGATCAGAGCTCCCATACGTAAGAGATAGCGATATGTGTATGGAGCGGGGATACAGCTATTTCATCATCCCCTACTTGAAAAATCCTGAGGGTAGATAGCCATGACAGACGAGGTTGATGAACATATCATCGAAGCAATCGGCAGATGTCGCATTATTATTCAGAACGGCAAGGTTGTCGAAGTCGGTGAGGCACAGATCAAAGACTGTCCTCTTGCAAGGCGGTTTGCCTACCCGGTCCCTGATCTCAACCGGGAGTCCGTGAAAGCGAACATTGAGTACCGGATACATTCCTGGGGCATGTGTACTCCGGAACGGGTGGTGCTTGGGTCGGAGGAATTTGTCGGGTTCGGAGCATCCGAGTTATTGAGTTTCGGACTTCACGCCGGCCTGATTGATGCTGTTGTCCTCGCCTGTGACGGTGCCGGGACCGTAATCGTGCATAAACCCGCCCTTGTCCAGGGTATTGGCGGAAGGATGTCAGGACTGGTAAAAACGACCCCGTACCCTGAAGTGATCCGCCGGATCGAAGAGAACGGGGGCGTCGTGATTGACAAGGTCCATGCACGACTCGACCAGGAAGCAGGTGTTAAACGAGCGTATGAGATGGGATTTAAGAACGTCGCGGTGACCGTTGCATTGCCCGGCGACGCGAAAAATATCCGGAATATGTTCCCCGGTGTCATGATCTTCGGTGTCCATGTCACAGGACTATCCAGGGAGGAGGCAGAATTACTCGTATCTTCTTCTGATTTGGTCACCGCGTGTGCTTCCGGTGCTATCAGGGACGTTGCGGGAAAGCAGGCCCTGGTACAGGCCGGGGTCTCCATACCCATCTTTGCTATTACCAGCAAAGGAAAAGATCTCATCATCAGAAAGATCTCCCAGGGAAAAGAGCAAATTTTAGTGAAGACCACCCGGTTGCCATCACTCGGAGACCAGCAGCCGGACCCGCTCATCTGACGAAGAATACCCGGGCGACATACTCCCCCTTTTTTACAGGCCCCATCATCAATACTATTTTCTGTAATTATCCGGTTTTGATATCTCCTGCTCCATGTGTCTGACCCTTGATCCATCCCCCCATACCACTCGGTGGGGTTGGGGCCACACCACTTGGGCCTCCTGTTCACCTGGAGCATCGTCCCAAAAAATGTCCTCTGGGAAACCATGACTTAGGGACAGGTGACCATGATGGACAGAACCAGGCAGATTTTTTGCCCGGCCATCACGATCATGGTGCCTTTATCTCTGGTACGCCGGATTGATCAAGCCGGGCCTGCCTGTACACGATTCTTTGGCTATGTCCGCGTTCTCTTTGTTGTTTTTTTAATTGATTATTCCTCATGACGTTCTTCCAGTCTGCATAAACATATGCCCTTCCGGATGAACGCAGGAGAGATCGCATAAATCTATCGAGATTACGGGAATATACAACCACAGTGCCATCGTTGCGGGCAAACGTTTTCAACCGGTTAATGATGCCTGGTATCAACGTTGTATCATCTGCATAGAGCGAAGTGTCATGCTCGATAATGAGGTAAGTTGTATCACATTCGTCGATGATCGTCGCCATCTGGTCTGATGTGAACCCTCGTCGGACAGAGAACTCGTATGCCGTTCTTTGCAGGTTTGGAAGTACACCTGAGTAATTGCTGCAAACATAGAGGAACGGATATCGTCGCATCATGCTGCTACAACTATTCAGTCCTTCTTCGAGGATACCGTTAGGACCGATGATTGCGGTGATGGTCCGTTCCGGGATACAGATATTGCCTGGCCATTCGAGGTCCATGATAGGATCTCAATGTTTTCTGTTCCAGGCTGATAAGGGCAAGGCGTGTGCGGGGTGAAAGTGAGCAGGATGGCCCCACTCCAAAATCCCGGCCGCATTCATCTTTTACGTCCGTCAGCGGACGGAAAATAAAAAAGGGCCGTGATGATGTTCAATCCAACACCTGGTGTATTAATTGTATGATAGAGTGAGAGCCGTTATTTGCTGGCACAGATCTGTTAAAAAAAGCACCTCATTCAACGATGATTCTGCCCGGTTGGTACCTGCAGAAGTCCAAATATTTTACCGGGAAAAGCGCTTTTAATAAGAATAAACAGGAGGTCCAGGTCACCGGGAACATTCAATTTTAAAAATTGCCCGGACCACTTTCACCATGATATACGATCGGAAACGGGTCACGTCAGCTCAATGCATTTATCCCTTATCACGGATGGAATCTAAATCAGACATGTGGTGAAGTGTGATGCGCTACCGGAAGATGAAAAATAAGATGCCCGAACTCTCTGTCCTTGGGTTTGGCTGCATGAGGCTCCCCCTGAAGGATAACGGTTAGATTGATGAAGATATGGCGACTGACATGGTCCGGTACGCCATCGATCATGGTGTCAACTATATCGATACGGCATACCCCTACCACAACGGTGAAAGCGAACCGTTTGTTGGACGGGCACTCGCCGACGGGTACCGTGAACGGGTACATCTTGCGACCAAGCTCCCCAGCTGGCTGATCAAGTCCCGGGAGGATATGGATAAGTATCTCGATGAGCAACTCGAACGACTCATAACTGACCATATCGATTTTTATCTCGTGCATGGGTTAACCAGGCAATTTTGGGAGACCCTTTCGAAACTTGGTGTCACACAATTCCTCGACAGTGCAATCGAGAACGGCCGGATCCGTTACGCTGGTTTCTCGTTCCACGATAATACGAAGGTTTTCAAGAAGATTGTGAAGGCATATAACTGGACCTTTGCCCAGATCCAGTACAATTTCATGGACGAGGACTACCAGGCAGGAAAGGCAGGGTTGAAATATGCGGCAAAGAAGGGGCTCGGTATCGTGGTGATGGAGCCAATCCGGGGGGGTCTGCTTGCGAAGGAGATCACCGGGATATCGGAGATCTGGCAGAAGGCGAAGACCAGCCACCAACCGGCTGAATGGGCACTCCGCTGGGTCTGGAACCATCCGGACGTCACCGTTGTTCTATCCGGTATGTCAACGCCGGACCAGGTCCGCCAGAATGTTTCCCTCGCCGAAACCGGGCTGCCAGACTCGCTGAAGAAAAAAGAACTGGCCCTGTTCCGGAAAGTCAGGAAAGAGCTCAGTAAGCGGATATTAATTCCCTGCACCGGCTGCAGGTACTGCATGCCATGTCCACACGGTGTGAGTATCCCGGAGTGCTTCGAATTCTATAACCGCGGCCATATGTACGAAGATGAGGAGCAGACACGGCAGATCTATTCGATGTTCCTCGGCGGTTTTTTCGATGGCAATCCCAATTATGCCTCGCTCTGCAAAGAATGCGGGAAATGTGAAGAAAAATGTCCCCAGGGACTGCCGATCCGGGAGGACCTTAAGAAAGTGGTGGAATACCTGGGGAAATAACTGATGGGGCAGGAATAACATTTTCGCCTGTCGGGCGAAAAAATTGATGATGAATGTCAGGTCGTATCATGCCGATTGATAGGTCCCGATAATTTTTCGTGTAGGCACTTGATCCTTCACGGAATTTTTATCTTCAATTTTAACGCCTTTTCACACTCTGTACAGGAGAACGTGAAAATCATTACTTTCACGGTATATCCTTTCTGTTACTGATCACAATTGACATTGAAGCACCACCAGGGATGAAGGGCGGTCAGTGCAAAGGCGTCAACCAGATTGACGAGGGATGAATGAATGTCGTCCGGTCATCATGGCAAGGTACCATGTTCCAACCAGGGACGGACCAAGGACCCGGACGGGTTCCGGAGCCAGGTCCATTGTCGCGGGAACCGCGTTTGTGTCCGGGGGTGAGGGGATCGGGGCCGGCTTACTTGCACACCCTGCCATCAGAACAATCAGCACGATGCAGTAAACTACACAGGCGGTTAGTATTTTCATACGGTAAGATAGACAACGTTGTGATATAAAAAACAAGAAAGATTGTCTGAATTAGATTTCCTGTGGAGAATACCTCCTGGACACCAGGCTCACCGGCCCGTCATGGTGTGGCATATTCCTTCAATACGATGCAGGGGACGTATCAATGCCATTGCCCGGGCAAAAAGGGTTCAAAGCAAACCGGTTAATTTCCCGGGTTAATGACATCAACGCTTTCTTTAAGGGTAATAACAGGCGAAATCCGTCCCGTATGGTTCGTGAGCATGACACAGGAGAAGAAGGATGTTTCAGGGTAACAACGTAAATCATTGCTCTTTCCACCACAAGGTAAGGAAATTTCAATGATATATGGGTCTATCGTAGCGTCCCTGGGGAATTATCGACAAGACTCCATTTGATTCCAGGGGACCTGGGGACTCATTCACCTTTCATTACCTATGACAGTCCAACATACCTGGTACAGGAAATGTCATGGATACCGGGAACGTCATCAAGTCACTCGCAGAATCGCTCGGGGCAGATTATTTTGGTATTGCGGACCTGGCCGGGGCAAATGGTTGGTGAGCGATTAAGACATTGCCTTGTTCAGATCACGGCTCCTCAATCTTTCTCATTTTGTAAAAACTACCATACAGACGCGCCGTTTCTACCTCCCTGGTCATAGGTACATTTGTCCTCCCGAATACAGGGGAGGGGGTACCCCTACCACGTCATTTCCATTGCCGGTTCATACATCCCGGAAGCGAATGAATATGGAGATGCCTGACCGCTCTCCGACAAATTTGTGGTGCATCGTGTCAGTTTTTAATGGGTCGGATGGATAGGGATGTTTTCACGGGTAAAAAAGAGAGACATATCATTCACATCGGGCCAGTTTTACTAAGTGCAATTGAATCGATGTATCGTTTCAATGAATCGCCATGCTGAACGATATATTTCGCCATCTCTTCCAGTTTCATCACACTTTCCTGGTCAAATGGTTTACCGCAGGTGTAGCAGGTCATCATTGTCGGAGAGTTGATTGCCGCACAGTGAGGGCACTGCACCGGATCGACCTTTGATGTCCCGGTTTCATTGTCAGGTTCTTTAATCCCATACACACGCAGCATCTCCTGATCGATGTCGTTTCCCGTCAGGTGTGCATAGGTTTTGAACATATTGGTGCTCACCGAGCCCCACATCATCATCTTTATGACCGACTCGTTGGTCCCTTTGAGGATCAGGTTGGTGATCCGCGAATGACGAAAAATGTGGGGGGTGATGTGCTTTGTTATCCCGGCTTTTTCAGTAATCCGGCGGATTCGTTTGGTAATGGTCGCATGGGTGAATGCCTGTCCGAGGGCATTTACGAACACAAGAGAACTGCCCATCGGTGTACCCGGGTAATCGGCCCGCCACTGCTTGATCAATTCGGCGTTGGTCATCAACCGTACGTACCGGGGTATCCCTGTCTTGAAGTCCAGATTTACTATCACGCCACGCTCATCAAATTTCAAGGCGCCCCATGTCAG
>CAIJED010000176.1 GCA_903819595.1 uncultured Methanomicrobiales archaeon
CCCCATCATGAGACACGATCAACCTGGACCCGGGCCTGACCATCTCGGTCCTCAATCCAACCGCCACCTTCTCGGACGCTATCAACCAGAACTCCATCGTCCTGAAGATGACCTACGGAAGTGTTTCATTCCTGTTCATTGGTCATGCCAATGCCGATGCCGAAACCCGAATTGCCAATAGCGGGATAAATCTCCAGGCTGATATCCTCAAGGTCGGTCACCATGGTAGCGCCACGTCATCCAGCTCAACCTTCCTGTCCAAAGAAAGCACAACCTAAGAGCCGCATCTTCGAAGTGGGGGCCGGGAATTCCTATGGTAACCCAACATCAGCGACACTTGGCAGACTGGCCCAGGTGGGACCGGCGGTATATCGCACCGACCTGAATGGCGATGTGACGGTGACAACCGCCGGCTCAACGTACGATGTCAAAACGGGCAGACAAGCAGCCCCCCGATTGGGGATATTGCAACAACTGTTACTACGCAGCAGACGGTGAGTTCCGATAATAACTGCAAGAACCACCGGATTTTCCAACGGTCCAGTCGATGAGGTCGAACTGGGTTGAACCGCCGCAGTTCCGGGGTTCACTGTCGAAGTTGTTTACCTGGCCGGCGACGACTGGATGGAATTTCTGTTTAAGGATAGAGCGTTCCGAATACATTCGTAACCTGGCCGGGGTTGCATAGTCGATTGAAATGACCACAATATTTCAACCTCAAATGAATTTCTTTACATGTCCTGTACGAAATTATTTATCAATATATAAATATTATATTCTTATTGACGTTCTTATTAGGACACCAATAACAATTATAAATGTCCTCGTTCATACAATGTATCAACAACAGGATTTGTGGGTCTGACCATACCATGATGCAGGAATACCAACAGGAACTCATTGCGATAAAGGACCTGCTTAAGAAGCATACTGAGGGAATGAGTGTAACCGACATCTCCAAGGCATTGAAAAAGAACAAGAATACCATAGGGAGGTATCTTGATATCCTGCTCATCTCCGGGCAGGTAAACATGCGGGCCTATGGTATGGCAAAAGTCTTCACGCTCTCCCAGCGTGTCCCCCTCTCGGCCATGCTCAGTTATTCAAAAGAACTCATTATGGTGCTGGATAACGAGTCCCGGATTATCGATATCAATGATAATTTTTTAAAACTCCTGCAGTTGTCCCGCGAAGACACTATCGGGAAAAATATTTCATATCTCGAATCACCGGACGTGGATGTTCATGAGTTCCTCGAAACTATTACTGCCGATATAGGTAATAAGGAAATTACCGTTACCTTCCGTCTAAAAGATAAAGGGGAGAGGATATTTTACCAGAAATGCGTGCCAACGGTTTTTGAGGATGGGAAAAAAGGCATCACGCTGATTCTTGATGATGTTACCGAACACATTCTTTCCGATAGAGAAATCCGGGAAAGTGAGGAGCGGTTCAGGATGATGGCCGATAATATCCAGGACGGCCTGATTATCGTTGAAAATGGTAAAGC
>CAIJED010000177.1 GCA_903819595.1 uncultured Methanomicrobiales archaeon
ATCTCCAGAGCTTCGTCACAGATAAATTCCGGCCGGACTTCACTTGGAAATGTGCCAAAATAGATATTGGATGTAATTTTGCCGAGCAATCGTTTGATCTTTTCAAACCTGGGAGACCTGCCATCGGATCCGTACGCAAATGCATTGGGTGTGACAAATCGTGCATCTTTCACCCGGTTGGCGTATGCAACAATGGAGTCAATACTCCGGTGTCTCATCGAACCGCCAAACAGTGAGGGGGTCTGGCAGTAACCGCAATGGAAAGGACATCCCCGTGAACATTCAATATATCCCTTCACCTCATCGAAGGGGGGATACGCATCAAGGAGAACACTGGTGTCCGCCTGAAAAAAACATTCCGAAGTCGCAACCCCTGCGGGTAATGGCGTCGTTTCGGGCATCATAATATGGCGGAATAACGCAGGGAGCCGGTGCTCTCCTTCACCAACGATCACGTAATCTGCATATGATGCAACGTTCCGGTAACATGCGGATGCATAGGGGCCACCGGCAATGGTTATACACTCTGCCCCCCGGATCTCATCTTCATATTTTTCCGCTGACAGGGAATTAAGGCTGTAACAGGTAATATCTGCCGTGGGGCTCCTGACCGGGTCAAGGAAAAACCCATGGACTTTACAGGCAGCCCTGAGTACTGCGTACGAATTGCGTGCCGCCGCTATACTTCTCCAGCAGGTTTTCATCAGCTTCTTTCCATGCTCTTTCGTGCGATAATTAATTGATCCTGGCGTACCGATCATCAGGTCTCGCAAATGCGAAATTCAGGGAAGAAATGCATGCTTACATTACCAACTGGCGTATCCGGACATGCCATCAATCCATTCCATTTCAATGGACTGGTTCAGATGATGGTTACACCGGATAGTATCCGCATCCCACGTACTCACGCACGGGAGAAAGGTGATGCAACGTTACCAAAAAAACGTGGGCTGAAGAGACATTACAGTACCCGGTTGGGAGGGTAACCCATGCACTTCATCCACGCGTCCTGTACGGGACCAGCTCGTCAATGATCTTGTAGGACTTTCCATCTTTCAGGATGACTGATACTTCAACGCGGTCTGTCCCTTTTGTTCCCTGTAGAGTGACTGTTGAGCCTTTCTGCGGGGTGAGCCTTTGGATTTCAGATGACCCGTCACTCCGTGTTATGACCACTATACATGAACTGACCGCCACCTGGCCGTTTCCACCTCCGAATACCACATCAATGGTCGAGTCAACGGAATCCTTCTGCATGACTGCGACATCAACGGCATTCGCAGCTGGGAGCGTGACGACGGGCCTCGGTACGAGAGTCCCGGCCGTGCCAGGTCCCTGGAAAGAGCCCGGTATCGTTGTACAACCGGCCAAAAAAAACATGCCAAGTGCCATAATGCCAATAATAACCCATGATCTCATAAAAATGGATTCTGCAAGGTACTACTTCATTCTTCTGAAGTGATTCTGCAGAGCGCTCCCTCGTACAGGAACTCCCCTGTATCCCCGTTAACTGTAACCTGCGTTCCGGATTTCAGTTGCGTCATTGGAACTCCGATCCGATCGATCATCGGAATTCCCCCCATAATGGCTCCAACCGCAATGATCGGTTCTGCTTCGGTATTGATAATGGCCAGCGGGGCATGACCGTTTTTAGAAAGCGCATAGATAACGTATGATCCGACCGTAGAACCTTTTCCATGATCGAATGCGATCACCTTCCCTGCCAGGGTCTGACCCTCGAGGGGGTGCCCTTTCTCCACGACATCCCCGGTTTCAGGATTTACACCAGACAGAAACGAGATTGGCCCGGTACTGACCAGAAGTTCGCCTGAAGCACACCCTTTCGCAATCCCCCTGCCTTGAAATATCACAAACGCACCTGATATATGTATGAAAACCGAGATATATTATTAATATGGAAGAGACCGTCATTACGAACCCCTTACAGGAAGGGGAACTGAAATTAAAACTCAGGCTCCGGGAAGTTGAGGCACAGGTCCTGGAAGTTAAAATAAAAAATGACGAGCTCTTACGGGATAACACCCAGCTGAAACGTGAAAATGCCCAACTCAAGCGCATGCCCCTGTTCATCGCCGTTGTTGTGGATATCCTCGAGAACGGGGAAGTGTATTTGCGGCAGCAGGGCAACAACCAGGAATACTTAACTCATGTGAGTGCGGAAATCGGGAAGGAATTAAAACCTGGTGCGAAAGTGGCAGTCAACAACGCACTCTCCATTGTTAAAATCGTGGGCAATATTTTTGATTCAAGGGTCCGCGTGATGGAACTCGAAGAGTCCCCAAACGTGACGTTCAGCCAGATCGGAGGCCTGTTAAAAGAGATCGAAGAAGTACGGGAATCCGTCGAGTACCCACTGACCAAACCAGAAATTTTTGAACAGATTGGTGTGGAGCCCCCAAAAGGGATTCTTTTGTACGGACCCCCGGGAACAGGTAAAACGCTGATTGCAAAGGCCGTAGCCCACCAGGCCAAAGCCACATTTATCCGGATGTCTGGAAGCGAACTGGTCCATAAGTACATCGGTGAAGGTGCCCAACTGGTCAGGGAGTTGTTTACGCTCGCCCGTGAACGGGCCCCATCTATCGTATTTATCGATGAAATTGATGCAGTCGGCAGTACCCGGACCAATGACGGGACATCAGGCAGCGCCGAAGTCCAGAGGACCCTGATGCAGCTCCTTGCCGAGATGGACGGGTTCAATAACAGGGGGGATGTCCGGATCATGGCCGCAACTAACAGGGTGGATATGCTGGACCCGGCACTTCTCAGACCCGGCAGGTTTGACCGGATTATTGAAATCCCGCTCCCGGACAGGGGCTCCCGGCTGGAAATTCTGAAGATCCATTCAGCAAAACTCCGTCTCGATGGCGTATCACTAGAGGAGATCGCTGAACTCACCGAGAATTCGACCGGTGCTGAAGTCCAGGCAATTTGCCGTGAAGCAGGAATGATTGCTGTCCGGAAAGAAGCACGTGCAGTAATATCAGAAGATTTTATTGCGGCAGTAAGGAAAGTTTTGAACGAGAGTGTCTTTGACGACCGGATGTATACATAACCGATAGTGTGAAGAATCGGTGGCCTTTTTTTCCAGGTTGATCATCCCATGGCGTCTTCAGGGTTGACCGTTTATATCACCCATTCCCACAGGAAAATTTTTGATTCCGGTTGTCGATGCAGCGCACCCTTTTATTCATGGAAACTGATTATTCTCCCGGAATAGCACAAATGAACGTATTCTTCCTCCAGCGCAAAGGTATTGACCTCTATCAAAAACTCCATACTTCTGAGACATCCCGTAACATCCTACGGTTTTATCACCCGAAAGAGGTGTCGGGAGGCGTTACTATCCCCATCGATTCACTTGTGAGCGGCCTTTCAATTGCAGGAGAACTGCGCTGGTATATTCGCCGCTACATGCAGGACGTTCTTTTCGAGTTCCCGCTAAAAAAATTCTGCACCCTGGCGCTGGCAAGACAGATTTATTATGACCGCGAGGTCAAACCTGGCACAGACTGGCCTTTTAAACGTCTCTATATCATCCGGCGCGGGTGCCTGATTTCCGCACAACCGATCGCCCAGGGGGCAGAATATGATGATATGCCCGTCATTTCGCCTGACATTACACGTTTATTCGTATGGATTACCGAAGAAGAATATCTTATACCCCATCGGTCTACATGTAACAGCGAAGAAGAAGTAGAGGTGGAACCCTGATGCCCGGGACATGGACAATGACCGTTACCCTTTCAATAAGCATAACAGGAGACCGATGTGCAGACCTCCCCCGACAATACCATGCAAGGCAGGTGTGAACCGATGCTGACTTTTATCGGGCTTGGTCTCTACGATCTCGAAGATATATCAGCGAAAGGCCTGAAGGCGATCAGAAAGGCGGACCTGGTCTGTCTTGAATCATATACATCAGTCCTGACCGGGACAACACCTGTGGAACTGTCTCATTTGTATGGAAAAGACCTGGTTGTCCTAAAAAGAGATGACGTTGAACAGCACCCCGAAGGATTCCTGTCCGAAGCCCTCGCAAAGGACGTCGTCTTCCTCACCGGGGGAGACCCGATGGTCTCCACTACGCACATCGATCTCCGGATACGGGCTGCACAGATGGGGGTTGCAACGGAGATCATCCATGGTCCATCCATCATATCGGCGGTATGTGGCCTCTCCGGACTACAGAATTATCGTTTTGGGAAGTCCTGCTCATTACCATTTCCCTATGGCAAATGGGCCCCGACAACACCTGCTGAAGTAATCAGGAAAAATCTGGCTGATAACCTCCACACGATTGTCTACTTAGACATCCAGGAGGACCGTTTCATGACAATCCACCAGGCAGTAGACCTTCTCGAACCAATGGTTGAAAAATGCGGGTTTCATATCCCGTGCTATATCGGGATCGCCAGGGCGGGATCGCCCAAACCCGTGGTACGGGCAGGAAGTGCATCCACCATGAAAGAGACTGATTTTGGCGGGCCTCTCCACATCCTCCTCGTCCCTGGCAGCCTCCATGATATGGAACGAAAGTACCTGGAGGTGTTTGCCGGTGATGGAGATCCATACCTTTCATCTGGAATTAGCAACGGCCCTGGAACATTCTGATATCCATGCTTCCACGGGCACCCTGTCCGCTCTGGCTGGCGGGGAGATACGTACCATGGCCCTGTGCTATCTGGAAGATGGGAGGTATTGTATGGACCGGGATGATCCGGTCAATGCACTGGCAAGTTTTGCGTACGCCGCAGGATGGCTTGATGCGGGCTGCTATATAGGCATTATTCCAGCAGGCCACCTGTGCCGCTATCTTTTAACCGGTGGCCCCTCTCTCCCGGACCGTTTTCATCACCAGCTCCTCGAAAAAACAACCCGTTACCAGCGGATCCTCGATAGTGCCATTACGTCATCAGTACCGGCTCCCGAGAATGGTATCCACTGGTATGACGGGGCAGAACGGGTATTTGCCATTGCAACTGCCTATTTGGCAGGTGGAGGAATGTTTTTACGTGAGTGTCGGCTCGAAGATTCACTTGCGTGCTTCAGTTATGGCCATGGGTGGCTCGATGCCGCACTCAGAGTGGGCCTTGTCAGGATTACCGGAAACCGGGATCTTTTTGCGATCTAAATTACGAGACATGCCACCTGACACGAACTCTTATCATCCTCAGAATTGATCAATTCTCCTATGGACCTGGTTCCCTGTAGTATCAGGGGAATTTTTGTTGCAGTCTTTCCAGCAGGTGCTTCGCCTGTGATAGTGCTGGATGTCGATGCTGAAACCAGCCTCCTGTTATATATCGGCCTGCTGGAAGCAGTTTCGATCAATACTGCATTGAATAATGAAATTTCACCCCGCCCCATGACGCATGACCTGTTCTGTGAGTTCCTTAACCGGTACCATGTCACGCTTCGTTCCCTGTATATCGACACACTTCTTGATGGAGTATACTATGCAAACCTCGTCCTCAGCAGGGACGGCCAGGAAGAAATCATGGACTGCCGTCCAAGTGATGGGATTGCCATTGCAATCAGGTGTAAATCCGATATCTTCCTCGAACGTAAAGTGGCAGAATTGTCAGGGTTACACCGCACAGATCTTCCACCATTAACCGGGTTACAAGCATACCTTCAAGGATGAATAAAGGAAAAACAAGGACCCTGGACGGTTAACCTCACGTACTACTTTTGCCCGTACCATCAGAGCAGATGAGAATTGAGATATTTTGCCGGGAAAGAAAACCAAGGACGAGAAGAACATGCATGAAGCGATGCCCTGGTCTGGCACCAATGCAATGAAACCCGGAATGTTTCTCTATTTGTGTATTGCGAGATGTGGGAATCACCATATAACGATAAAAAAGTCATGGTCGGAAATTTTTCTCCGGCATGCTGATGTCATTTTTGAATGGAGGCATGTTTTAAGTGACAACTACCTGATGAATAAATGAATTATCGCCGGCGTCGGCATAATTCCTTCATAAGGTCCGAAAGATCAATTCCAGAAACACGAAGAGCAATCAGGAGGTGGAACTGGAGGTCTGCCGCCTCTTCTATCGTACGGGCGGGAACTCCGTTTTTCACCGCTATAATAAACTCGGTTGCTTCCTCCCCCACTTTTTCAAGGACCTTGTCAACTCCCTTCGGGTCATTGACAAGACCTGTCACATATGACCCTGGTTTCGGATTGACAATCCGGTCATCAATCACCCGGAACAATTCATCGAGGACTTCGGTATCACTCAATTTACTCACCTGCATGAAGGACTTCGCATAAATCAAAACCGAAAAATCGTTTCAGAAGTATCCTGCCTTTCTCAATATTACATCCGCCTTTGCCAATCGCAATACCGATATCGTTTTTATTCCGAAGAAATACGTCAACCTGCGTATCGGTATTTTTTTTCCGGATGGAATCAATTTCGGCAGGTCTGAAAATATTCGCGATAAATTCATCCATCGACTCGGCATATTCGACCATCTCAATTTTTTTCCCCAGCACAGTCTGCATTCGTCGGATATTTTCACCCTTTTTCCCGATGGCCAGGCCCATGTCACCGATTTTTACCACGTATATGACACGGCAGAAACGTTCATCAATTACACAATCAAGTGCGGTAGATTTCGTGAGGATCCGCAGTTCCTCGATATATCTCCTCTCTTTAAACCCGGTATTTCTTTCCATTACGTAAATCCGCTCTTAGATATGGCATTGTGTTTTAAAAGTGTTATTAACGGTACAATTGAAGTAATTGATGCATCTATCCGGGCAGTCTGACTCTTATAAAATCCATGTATAAAATGAACAAATAACGCGTAAATACATCATACAGGCACAGAACAAGTAGCAGTAACGATCTGTGATAGGTACCGGAAAGGTTCAGTTGTCGTAATTCTGAGATAATACCCATGTGAATACAGGAACTTTTAGGGTTCTCGTCACGTAATCATCGGATTGCCTTTTTCTACCGGGGTCATTTTTCTCCTTCCGCTGATCTGGCTGCCTGTCAGTTTCTAAAAACAGACACAATGATACCAATCAAGGAAAAAAATCTCTACACCTTACGCGGGATCATACCGTTTTTGTTCCTCGCGCAACAGCCACCCGGTGCAAAATTATTGGCAGCTTTCGGCCTGGACATCCCTTCCTTCGAAAAATCGTTAGATTAACTAACTTTGAACCCTGTAACGGTAAGGACGAAAAATTAAATGTCATTTCTGCTTCTTCG
>CAIJED010000178.1 GCA_903819595.1 uncultured Methanomicrobiales archaeon
AAGCCAATGCCCGGATTCGAACCGGGTTGTAGCTGATCTGCAGTCAGCCGCGTAGCCACTCCGCCACATTGGCAACAGTTTAATTCACGATTGTGAATTTGACTATAATAGATAACAATTGTGAATATTTATAAGTTATCACATCGGCAGAATTTTCCTGTTCGTCATTGTTCTGTCCACCCCATGCAGATTTATGAGGGGGATGTGCCGGAAGGGTGAAAACCTGCACCGATGTTTGAATCCGTCCCGGGTTTCTCCGGGACGGTTACATCGTCTCATGTCGGTTTTCGGGCTGCACAACGGCCCTATAATTGCATGCGGTTGATGTGCAATTCTATTTTTAAAAAAATGTCGCACTTCACGTTAGGCCGGTCAGACCTGTACCGGAGTGGTGAAGTACTGCCATCGCATCGGAAAACAGTATACCCCGACGGGGCAACTGGATTGCCCGAACCTTGAATGAATGCGGGTATAGCTGCTATATCTGTTCCGATTGCGAACGAAACCAAAAACGGCAGACAGCAGGAGGAGGATCCCGGCATTAACGCCAGTGAATACGACAGCCTCTGCAGTCCCCCGGTTGTTTTGTTCCGGCAGGTGTGCCTCGTGCGCTTTCTCAGTAAAAATGGATACTGCCAGGATCAGGGTCAGAATTCCGATGATCAGGGTGAAAGCTGCGAGGTTTCTTCGTTGTGATGTCATATAATATTTCTTGTTCACAATTGTGAACACTTATCGTATGACATACGGTTATATCAAACCCATAATTCCGACAAAAATTGCCGCTTTCTGCCAAAACGGGTATTCTGCTGGTGAAATGCAATCGATTTTGCATGCCTGGACGGGGTTACACCCGGAAACAGGGTGGCGTGTGGGGGATGTTTCAGGGGTTAACACCACGGAAAGTCACTTCTGGCCCACCAAACCAGAGGAGTCCGGGGGAAAATCCCCAGGCACCGATGGGGAAGATCATACCGTGTGGCAAGGGCCTTCGTCACCCGGACCATGGTAGGTTACTTCAGAAACTGGGACTCTTCGACACCGCCAGCCAGGGAAATCGACTTGATATTTCCTCGTCCGGATGCGTTGTTCACCATGAAGGATGATCCCAAAAATGGTTTTTTATCCGATCGTCGGCAACCGCAACCCGAAAATCCGGACAGTGGCTATCGATGAAAATACACGAATGAAAAGCCAATGCCCGGATTCGAACCGGGTTGTAGCTGATCTGCAGTCAGCCGCGTAGCCACTCCGCCACATTGGCACAGATGTTCACAATTGTGATATTACTTGTTATTATTGTCTTAAATATTATTTAAAAGTGGATTATCAGGCAGTATTTACCGGAATGAACCAGATGCGGGAACCAGAAAAGACCGGGCCTGGGTGACTCCGTCCGGACTGTTGTTTTGAAAAAAATCAACGGTACTACAGGTTTTTTGGATATTTACAGTACCAGCAAGGCTCATTAAATTTATCGGGACTGAATCCAGCAAATAGTACGATGGCCTTCTAACCCGGGCTGCTTCTTTCCAGACCTGGCTCATGTCCTGTGAGTAACACCTCGAGGTGAAACATTGCAGATAGCGCATCACGGGTCAGCCCGTGCCGGGTACACCTGCCTTCACGGGTAGCCACAACGATCCCATCCAGTTCAAACCGTTTCATATACCACCTGACTGTCGGACCCGTGATCCCGATTTTTTCTGATACGGCAGTCTGTGTACATCCGGGATTATTCCGAATGATTTCTAGAATTGGCCCTGCCACAGGACTCCGAATATATGGGATAATTTTTCTCTCTATTTCGGTATATGCACCATGATTTTCGTAATAACGGAAAATTCCCCAGTCCTTCATCACGATAATTTTTCCGCATGATGAAAGAATATCCAGGTGATACCGGAGAGTGTGGACATTCATACCCGAGTTCTGTGCGATACCTGTCAAGTCAATTCCCGGATTTCTGGTGATTAATTCATAAACCGCACGCCGTTCCGGGTGGTCAAGTGCATTGGTTGATGAAATTCTCCGGAACCCCTGCAACCTTAACCGTAAGGTATTCAGCAACGGATTCGTCAACAGCGACGGAGCTGCCGATGCACAGGCTGACCTCTCAGGGCAGCATGCCGGATACGATGCTGGTGCACGTACCGGAGCCTGATCCTGCATTGGTACATTTTCCTTGCAGCACCCATTACATTGCACCGGCGTAGTACATCCCGGTAATCCACCCCTCATCCCGGGTGATGCAAAAGGTACTCCTGATGCATTGATCGGCATGAAAACACTGATCGATGCGACTATAAGGAGTGCAATAACCAGGAATACCCCACGTGTCATATCTGATGATTTTTAAAGGCCACCTATATACCTTTTTTCGAAGAGGCAGCTTTCTTTTCCTACCCATTATTCAATTGCTAAACAATAATAGCGCACAACCCGGCGGGTCCAAATGAAAGAGGGATCTGCGAGAAATGGTTTATTACCCGGTACTAAATTACTGGTCTGCCGGGACAGCCCGGATTAGATCAAGGAGTGAAAAAAAACATGAAGAAATTCATTATTCTCATCGGTATACTCGTGCTTATTGCACTTCCAGCTAGCGCAACGGCGGCCTGCTCAGGAAGTTGTGTGAAGGCAGCACCATCCCAGTCATGTGAGAACACCTGCCCGATGGGAAACTCTGACTGTAATAGTCAGACCACCTGCGCAGATCAGACCCTTTGCCCTGCAAACGGGCAGGGTTGCGGTGTTGTGGCGTGTGCGGCAAGCCCGTCGTGCGTTGCAGCCGGATGTTCTGATGGAACATTTTGCAATCAGATGCAGGCCTCCTGCACACAAACCCCCCGGAACTTTGCATCATACTATATGCCTGCGGCCCCTTCGCGAAGCAGCATTTTTTCCCAGTTCGTCATGTACTGATAGAACAGGGCCATCGATTTTTATTCCACGCATACCAGTCCGGGTGACATCATCTCCGGATGTTGGTCCTATATCCTGGCCATTGGTAATTTAAAAATGGGCTTCTCACTTTCTGGTGCCACCCGATTCATGATGAAGGAGCCAGGCCCCGGGTCTGATATTCCATACATGAGCTCATCAGATCCACCGGCGCCCCTATACTTGAAATTGATACAGACAGGTATGGAACGATGCATGGTGCAGCCCTTTTTCCTACGGTTAGTATGAATATTCCGGCAAAAAAGTGATGCAAATCCAGGATTACCAGCATAATTACCAGTATATGGCTGAAACGGGCCTGGCAGATGTACCCGAAATACTTAACAATTGTGAAGTCACACATACGTATGGTGATCCACGATGAGGGATCGTTTTTGTTGTAAACACCGCCAGTAGTAAGAGAAAAAGCATCGCGCACCTGCCGCCATCGGCAAAGCTCGTGTACAGAGTACTGGATACAGATGGTCAACTGACACAGAAGGACTTAATCGAAAAGACCCTCCTGCCATCAAGGACTGTCAGATACGCCCTGAACAGGCTGAAAGCGGAGAATTTTCTCATTGAGCGTCATTATTTTATCGACGCCCGTCAAAGCCTGTATGGGTTAAACAAGGTAGAACAGGAGGTAGCTCTGACTTGATGTGGTTCTGGCAATGCAATCAGGACCAACGGCACGTGATGAATTTTGATGCCCCATTCAAACACGCTTTTTTTACCCTTCCTGGAAAAACCCATAAAAACTACGTTCACAGGCTGGGTATGACGAAAATCATGGCAATTTTAATGCCGGATTAAGGATAAAACCAACTTGTTGGCAGAAAACAGAAATCCATTCACAAGCGATTGGGTAATCGGTGTAGGATAGCAGGAGATATAAGTGAAATCAAAGATGACTGAACAGGAACCTGATAACCAGATCCTTGCACGGATAAATGACCTGATATCGGCAATCGATCAGCAGGGCAAAAAAATGGATGATTTATCGGCCAGACTTGAAAAACTTGAAAAAGTCAGGGCGATCAGGACCCGCAGCAGCAAACAGTGCGACGGAGATTGTTTCAGCATATCTGATGAATGTTTGGAAGCACTGGATAACCCGGATAAGTATAAACCCCAGCCTGGTGAGGAATACTTAAAAGAGGATAAATCGCAGGCTGATTATCGGAACTCTTTCTGGAAAAAGATACCGTAACCGGTCTCTGCCGCATCCAGGCGATGTGAACCGGAAAAAACGTACCATCAACATGCCGGAGTACGATCACAGGGGCAAATCAGTCACGGTGATCCCAGCGGCGATCATGCGTTTGCGGATCATGTCTGCAACGTCAAACTGTTTCTTTGCACGAAGTTCTGCCCGGATATCCTGGAGGACACTGAGGGTTGCGCTGGTCTCATGGAGGAAATTGATCCCAAGGACTTCTCCAAATTCTTTTAAAGCCGATAGATCCCCGCTCGCGGCAAGTGCCTGAATGGCCGCAAGAGCCATCGGCGTATTGAGGTCAGACTCCATAGCGTCTGTGAATGCTTTCCTCGCGTTCTGATTTTCTCCGGTATCTTTTTTTGCAACGGCACGGATATGGTCAAGCGCCCGCCCTGCATTTGCGATTCCCTCTTTTGTAGCCTCGAGCGGGGACCGGTAATGAGACAGCAGAATAAAATATCTCAGTACATCTTTATTCCAGGTCCGGAGTACGTCCCTGATAGTAATAAAGTTCCCGAGAGATTTCGACATTTTCTCTCCTTTCACCGTCAGGAACCCCGTATGCACCCAGTACCTGACCATCGGGTGCTTTCCTTCCAACGATTCCATCTGGGCTATCTCCGCCTCATGATGGGGAAAGATTAAATCCAGTCCACCGCCGTGAATATCATACTGCTGCCCGAAATACTTTTCAGATATCGCGGTATCCTCGATATGCCATCCCGGTCTCCCCCTGCCCCAGGGAGAGTCCCAGGTATATTCCCCAAATTCACCGAGCTTCCAGAGCGCAAAATCGAGGGGGTGATGTTTCGAGGTATCGGTTACAAGGCTGACACGTTTTGTTGCATCCTGGCCGGAAAGTTCCCCGTTCCCCCCGAACATATCCACGTTGAAATAGACCCCGCTCCCGGTCACATACGCCACACCCCTGGCAACCAGCCGGTCCACCTGGTTGATAATCTCCGGAATATGGGTAGTAGCCCGGGCGTAATAGTTAACGGCGTCTATCCCCAGGGAGCGCATATCCCTTATATATTCAGCCTCAAACTTTCGTGCGAGCATACTCTGCGATACACCTTCTTCATGCGCACGGTTGATAATCTTGTCATCCACGTCGGTGATATTCTGAAGATAAAAGATCTCTTTTCCGGTCCACCGGATGTACTTTGCCAGCACATCAAACACAACATATGTCCTGGCATGACCCAGGTGTGGGTAATCGTACACCGTCGGTCCACAGACAAACAGTGATACCCTGTCCGGGTGACGTGTCACGAGTGGTTCGACAGTTCCTGATAACGTACTGTATAAGTCCAAGGTATTACTCCCTGCTTCTCACACGCCGGCGGGAGGAGTCGAACCCCCAGACATCCGCTTTGCAGGCGAAGGCATTTATCCGTTCTGCCACACCGGCTTTTTTTTTGTTTCTCTGTTCGTGACGTATTAATGGATCGGCACGCCATTTTGCAATGATGCAGGAAATGACAGGGATAACCACGAATCGCTTCATCCGTGATTCTTTCATGACGGAAACGTTCCAGATATAGATCCCCGGCCCCATGGTGATCTCTGGGGGACTTCCGATCAAACCGTCCTACGCTCTGTCATCGTTTGAATATTGACCATTCTGACAATTAATAATCTGGTTAACCGGCGGTTTTTGACGATACCTCACCATTTAATACCAGTCACGATTCACAAGTGAGAACCTGTAATCAGGGCCTTGAGCATGACCCCGGGATACACCAGGCCCGCAGGGAAAAAATACCACCCGGTTTAACAGGAGACCCGGATATTTTTTTTTGGTCTCTCCTTTTTCGTATCCGTGACCTGGCTGTCAACCACCAGAAATACTAAGACGATGTTGCCAGACAATTTATGAGCATTCGATTGAGATGTGATGTATTCACTTTTCACAATTGTGAATTACAGGAGAACACCACATGCAGATAGAATCAATGATTACCCCGACAATGGTGGAGCACGTTCATACGGCAATGACGACCGCCGCAACTGCGATGGACCCGATGATGCAGGTCACCCACTATATGCAATTGCTCATGACAAACCAGCCATGGAACCTTCTACTCTTTATGGCGATCCCGGTCATCCTCGCAGAAGCGCTGACCGCTACGGAATTTTTTGTTGCACTCAGGCGTGATTATTCAAGTACACTGCGGAACATCAACCGGATAATCGGAATTTCACTCGGAATTTATTTTACCCTGGTTGCGGGCTACCTTATCGTTAATGTCATACCGACAATTGTCTGGCGAGGGCCGGTTGATATCATCGCAGTGGGATTTTACGTGGCAGGCTTTCTACCGCTGCTGGCAATCGCCCTGCTGGAACTTGGGATTATTGAAAAGAATGCCCCTCCGGAACGTCACATGGTGTATCATATCAGCCTCCTCATTACGTTCCTTGTATTTGCCCACATCGCGATGATCTTTGGGATGCTGAACCCGGCACTGGCATAAGGGACAATCATTCTTTTTTTCTTTTCTATCGTTTGAAAGACCAGCTTACGGACAGTTGCAGGTTTAAAATCCATCAGGGCCCTCCATTTCCCTCACGCTTTGCATCAATCGTGAAATGCCAACGGGTCATTGCATGGCCCATCACGGTTCACGCTATGATCACCAGGATAATCGAGCAAAGGGATGATGCAACCCGGGATAAATAATGAAAAGACAATACCTGGACAAGATGGCCAGGTGCCCCCTTTTTTGCTACGATCTGACTTCCGTTAGGACACGTCTGCCGGTGCAGGAATATCGAGGCGTGATTTTTGTATTTTTCTACAAATCCTGGCAGTACCACACAGATCATCGCGGAGTAACAGATTTCGTGTGTCGATTATTCGACCGGATTAAAAAAATCAGATAATGGTCTGGGTCACCATTCTTACCATCTGCCATCAGCCCCCGGCAACAGGTGGGAATACGG
>CAIJED010000179.1 GCA_903819595.1 uncultured Methanomicrobiales archaeon
CCCCTCATATTGCTGAAACTCTTTAACTCATGCATTCGCCGGAGTGCCTGGTACATCCCGTGAAGGTGCCCGGCGATAGTCTCCTCCAGTCTTTTCCGGTAATCCGGGTTATAGTCCTGGACTGTTTCCGAAAAATTCCATTGCATTTGCTGTAGATCATGGGGCGAATACAGCAGGACGATAGCCGCGATGGTCTCGCCGAGCTCACCCGTGGTCTTCTTCGACCGGAGTGTTGCGCATTCACCTGCGATCTGTTTACAGTCCATAGTTAGTGCCTCAGTTTGAGTACCTTATGTTTAAATTTACTTTACTGGTACCATCCGGGCCAGGTCGGCTTCGACAGTAGTGTTGGGTTTGAGATCGAAATTTTTCACCAGCACGTCGAGCACGACGGGAGAGACAAACGCCGGAAGTTTTGGACCGAGTGTGATGTCTTTTACACCAAGGGACAGCAATGAAAGCAGGACCAGGACCGCCTTCTGCTCGTACCATGCAATGTTGTACGAGACCGGTAGTTCGTTGATGCCGACACCGAATGCCTTGGCAAGCGCCTGTGCGATCACGACCAGTGAGTAGCAGTCATTACACTGTCCTGCATCGAGAACTCTGGGAATCCCGCCGATTGTGCCGAGATCGAGAGAGTTGTAACGGTACTTAGCGCACCCTGCGGTGAGGATCACCGTATCCTTTGGAAGGGCCTGGGCAAAATTCGTGTAATATTCCCGTTCTTTTTGCCTGCCATCGCACCCGGCCATGACGATGAACTGTTTGATATCCCCGCTCTTTACCGCTGCAACAACCTTGTCTGCAATTGCGAGTACCGCACCATGGGCACAACCGGTGATGAGGTCGTTTCCGCTTCCCGGGAGGGCTTTGGGAGGCTGACAGGTCTTTGCATACGCTATGACCGGTGAGAAGTCCTTCTTCCCGTCTTTGGACGCAGTGATGTGTTTGGTGTCTGAAAATCCGACCAGTCCGGTCGTAAAGACACGGTCCTTGTAGGTATCCTTCGGGGGGACAAGGCAGTTGGTCGTGAACAGGACCGGGCCGTTAAACTGCTCGAACTCCTCCTTCTGGTGCCACCACGAACTTCCGTAATTGCCATAGAGGTGAGTGTATTTTTTGAACGCAGGATACGCATGTGCCGGAAGCATCTCGCCATGGGTGTATACGTCAACCCCTGCATCTTTCGACTGTTCAAGCAGCATCTCAAGGTCTTTTAAGTCATGGCCGGTGATCAGGATCCCAGGGCGTGATCCTACTGTTGTTTTAACACTCGTGATCTGCGGATTTCCATATGTTGAGGTATTGGCTGAATCGAGAAGGGCGAGGACCTGTACCCCGTTTTCCCCGCATTCCATTACGAGAGCAATCATGTCGGGGACCGCCAGATCGTTCAGGGTGGATGCAAGCCCTTTCTGGAGAAATGCTGTGATGGAATCATCTGTTTTACCCAGCACCGCAGCGTGGGTGTAGTAGGCTGCAATACCTTTGAGCCCGAAAATAAGAGTAGAACGAAGCGAGCGTACATCTTCATTGGTTGTCGCGAGAATCCCCACGGTTTTTGCCTTCTCCAAAATATCGCTGTCACTTCTCGGTTTCCAGGTACAGGCATCCGGTTCAGCACTACCAACTGCAGGAAGGGCATCCCGGAGCGCAACAGCATGGTTAATCATGTCAAAAAATCGTGCTTTATCAAAATTTACATTGGTCAGGGTGGAAAAGAGTGCGTCAGCGATGAACAATCCCACCGTAGGATCTCCTTTACCCTTCTCCATTGCTGCAAGGTTCCTGACCGAGATCCCCTTGCAGACATAGATCAGCACATCCTGGTATGCAGCGATCTCGTCTTCCTTACCGCAGACACCTTTTACCGTACATCCCGTCCCCTTAACGGTCTCTTCACATTGGTAGCAGAACATCATCGAACTCCATTATATTTCATTTTGATACAAGATATCAATTGTATACCTGATTATAAATACTCGGGAGTTTCCAAATACATACCATGCAGGATGCATGCACGGTCAACCAGACCGTGAAATATCTGACAAAGAAATGGACGTTACTGGTCATCCTTGAGCTCTACAAAGGCAAGGGGTATACCCGCAGATTTTCCGAGCTCCGTGATGCTCTCGATGGTATTACACCAAAAATTCTCTCAGAACGGCTGAAGGAACTTGAAGAAGAAAGAATTCTCACCCGGAATGTGGACGCAACCACATTCCCGGTCAAGACAGAATATACCCTGACGGAAAGCGGTCTTGAATTGGTGAATGTGATCCGGGGCATCAAGCACTGGGCGTTGAAATGGAAGATCGACAATATTCCCTGCGGTCAACAGGACTGCAAGGTGTGCGTGCTGTAAGGGACAATGCAGTGAGAAAGGAGTGAATGAATGAAACGGAAAATAATCAGTATTGACGATAAAAAATGCACGGGATGCGGGCAGTGTATCCCGGACTGCCCGGAGGGAGCCCTTCAGATCATCGATGGGAAGGCCCGGCTCGTGAGCGATCTCTTCTGTGATGGTCTCGGGGCCTGCATCGGCACCTGCCCCGAAGGAGCGATTAGCGTCATCGAGCGCGAAGCTGTACCTTACGATGAGAAGACCGTCATGGAAAATATTGTGCAACAGGGTTCACCAGTTATAAAGGCACATCTCGAACATCTTCGCGGCCACGGGCAGATAGAACTCTATAACCAGGCAATTGAATACCTGATAGAAAATACCGTCCCCATTCCCGACCATAATGGCCCCGTGTGTCCCACCAGACCTGCACAATCCGACCACTCGCCGTTTGCAACCTGCCCGGGATCCGCAGCACTGAGCATTTCCCGAAACACAACCGCACCCAACCGCCAGCCATCAGCACTATCCGAATCCGAACTTCGGCAATGGCCGGTCCAGCTCTCACTCCTGAATTCAGCAGCTCCGTATTTTGACAACGCTGATCTGCTGATTTCTGCGGACTGTGTACCGTTCGCGTACGCCGGGTTTCATACGGAATTACTAAAAGATCGGATCGTGATTATCTTCTGTCCGAAACTGGATTCGGATATTGACGGATATATCACAAAACTGGCAGAGATCTTCTCCCGTCACACAATCAAGTCGATCATGGTTGCGCATATGGAGGTACCGTGCTGTGGTGGCGTGAGATATGTTATCGACAAGGCACTGGAACAGTCAGGAAAGAAGATCCCGGTGACCGAGAAGACGATTACGATACAGGGAGGAATGGAGTAACACTTTCCTGTTTGTAAAGATTTTGAGATTGGGGCAGATGGAAGTAAGCCGGCTTTAGACACACACATATCAGTGGTGACCGCACCCTGCTTTCCTGTGCAGAGCGCTCGGCTCCTTAATTAGCCTGTGTTGAATATGGTCAGGGAACTTTACCCGATACGGTAAACTTCCCATCATTCCTCTTTCTTCTCAACAAGTTTCCGGTACATCTCCTCACCTACGCATTCTTTTGCATATTTGCACCACTGGACACACGATGTAATATCGTTATAAATAACAAAGCCGCAGTTGCCGCATGCCACCTTGATGTCATTTGAGAAAATTTCAACTTCCTCGCCGCACTCTGGACATTTTTTTATTGAGAGTGTGGGAGTCCTGATGTTCGCAGAACCGGGACAATGGTCCAACACTGGTTAGTCCCCCGGGTTTTTATACGCCTTTAGCAGTGCCTCGCCATATTCCTTCGCCTTTTTGGTGGGAACGTAGTTAAGTGCCCTCGTTCGTTTTAAGAGTTCTTCGGTAATGACAGTGTCATCGGATAGTTTCAGTTTCCTCACCTCTGCGATAATCCAATCCAGTTTATCAATACCGGTCTCTTTACCGTCTACGAGAATCTGCTTGATGTTAATTTTGTCCGGAGGGATACCTCCACAGATTGTGCAATAGTATCCATCCTGATCATTCCCGCCCATTGGTTTACTCCCGAATCATGGTCAGCGTCATCTTGAATTTGGTGATGGCGCTGAGTGCGTGAGGAACATTCGCCGGAAAGATAATGGTCTGCCCTTCTTTCATCTGAAAAGTCTGGCCAGCGACCCATACTTCACATTCCCCATCAATGATAGAAACCACGGCGTCATAGGGTGCTGTGTGTTCAGACAG
>CAIJED010000180.1 GCA_903819595.1 uncultured Methanomicrobiales archaeon
CCAGTTTCTCCTCGAACAGCCGGGGGGCCACCTTTTCAGGCAGCAGGTTAAAGAACAATTCCTTCATATCGAGGTCGAACTGACCTGGTCGGCATGGATGGAGATATCACCGGCGAGTGTAACCCCGGTGACTGCTCCACCTGACACGTCGACAGATGTAACTTTTGCCACGGTCCTTACGCCCCCGCCGTGTGCCTGGAAACAACGGGTCAGTGTTTCGATCAGCGATTCAACCCCTCCATCCGGGTAAAAAATGTTGTTTTCAACCACATTGCCAAGTAACTGAAGGAGGTCGAGGGCACGGGCGCCATGTACAGGGACAACCGACCGGAGCGCCGCCCGAAGACACTGCATTTCATCACCCGGAAAAAGCGAGCTGAGAATCTGCTGGACTGGCATTCTGCCATACTCCATGCTCCCTTTAAGTTTTCGCTGCATTGAAAGGCCCAGGATGAGTCGTTTGAAAAATGACATTAGTTCCGGACTTTCCAGGGGTAATGTCCTGGTCTCGTGGTGGATCTGCCGTGATAATTCAATGAGCCTTCCGAGTCCCATGTGTACGTGTTCCAGCGGTACACCGGGGACCAGTTCCCGGGCAGATTTTTCGAACACCTCACTGTCCGAGGTAACGATTAGGCTTTTTCCCGGACAGGGGCCTGTCACCTCGAAGGCCGGGTCCAGAGGTGTAAACACGATCTCTTTAGCCCCCAGCTCACGGAGTATCCCGTTTATCAGGTCTGGATCATTGACGAGGTGAGCCGCCGCAGGTACTGTCCGACCATTGGCGGTATACGCCATGCAACAGCCACCCGGTCCGGCCTGCTGCTCCAGCAGGAGGACTGACTTTCCGGCCATCGCAAGGTAAGCGCCGGATGTAAGCCCTGCGAGCCCTCCCCCGATAACAATACTATCCCATTCAGGTTCGTTTGTCATATCAGGACCCCTGTTGCAGCCCCGCGGGATGCAAAAAAGTTCCTGCATGTATACCGGTATTGCACGTTCCAACCTGTCATTCCCGTCACCCGGTACTTTCCTTCTGTTAGCCTATATCTTTTGCCTGACTGGCGACTTTTATACCGGGTGGACGATTTTGTTCCTCCCGGTCGGTGGATGTATCGTATTAATACCATCATCTCCTGTTTAAAAGGATTAAACCTTCAGAAAGCGATTACAATCCTGGTTCACTTCCTACCCTGTTTCTGACATAACAGCCGGGGCCGGGACGTACCGATGCGATCACCATTAAGTGCATCGTTCACGGTCATTTCAACCAGAAAGTTCCAGAAAGGGCCTGGGTACCGGTGAACAGATCGCCCCCGGTGCCAGTTGAGCCAGGGTTCCCTCGAGTGGCGGTTGGTTGATGAAATGGCAGCTGGCGCCGGTAGGATGCAGGCCATCATGGCAACTACATGACCCACTGATAGCCACCTCCCACGAAGGACTAATTTCACAGAAATGACAATGACATCCGATGTATCGCTGACCTTGCCGGAGCTGCCAGCGGCATTGGTACGATCCAGATACTTTTTCTCTCCCCGGGTTGACTCTGGAGCTGATGGTGGACGAGGCTGATATACCGGATGACAGGAAATGGCTTATTGCAAGCCGTCTTGCGTCCCGTCTCCCCGTGATGTATGATATTGCATTCCGGAAGAAAGTCGGAGAGACATATGATGAGATTGAACAGGACATCTGGATCGAGACAGGGAAGGAGGCAAAATCTGTAGCTGATGCGTTTAAACTGCCGGTAAAGACTGCGCAGGATCTAGCCACCACCTACCAGACCATCTCAACGATTTTTTTCAGTCCTGATTATTCTACGTCGCATATTCGGCTCGAAGAGGACAAGTCTGTGGTACGGGTCTCGAAATGCCCGTTTATTTTTCGGGAACTGGAGATGCGGGGGCATACTGAGCTGCTCTTTTCCAAGTGTCTTGCATTCAGTATCTCTGCGATCGAGACACTTAACCCGGAGTACACGCTCCGGTTCGTACGGAGCATGTGCATGGGTGACAAGGCCTGCGAGTTGAAAATCGTCAGGAAAGAGACCCTTCCAGATGAAAAACCGCCGGGTCAGAAAAAGTAAAGGAAAATAAAAAGAGAAGGGGGATCACCGGGATACTGGCAGTCCATTCCCAACTGCGATCTCCTGAAATGCGTTTGCCGTGTACTGTGCCTGTGCATCGGTCAGTCCGTACGTATTAAATTTCCAGACTTTGGTTGCGCCGGGGATTGTCCCGGCGATTCCCTTCTCTTTGAGAGCGCTGGTCAGGAAGAAACCGCGCTTTTTATGGGTACGGGCGACGGTATCGAATGACCCGCTCGTATCGATCCTCGTTAAGGTATGCCTTCTCGGGTACTCTGACTTCACCGTAGTCCCATTGATTGCAAGGAGTGCATCCACGATCATCCGGCTGTTTCTGAGATGATGCTCCCAGTGTTTCACCCGTTCGCGTACATGCGGGAAAGAGGCCATCATTCCGACCAGCGTGACACCCATCAGGGTGCAGCCCATCATCTCGACTTCCTTGATCCCAAAGGTCCGTTTTGTCAGGTCTGCCTCCGCCTTCGTCGTACGGAACACCTCTCCTGCACGTTCTTTTGTTGCTGCAAGCACCCCGGAAGGAGCGGGCGATGCCATGCTCTTGTGGGCCGACCCGACAACAAAATCCGCACCAAGGGAACGACCGTCGACTGGCATAATGCCGACGGTATATGCCCCGTTGTAGAGTACAGGGATATCGTTCTGTTTCGCGACTTTTATGATCCCTTTGACCTCATGTTCGTTCCCATACTGGTAATCGAAATGATCCAGATAGATGATTTTCGGGGGCTTTCCGTATTCGCGCCGGACCCAGTCGATCTTTTCCCCTGCCGCATCGGCCGTGATGATATGTCCGGGACTCATCCCGATTTCAAGGGGGATTCCCCCATAGGCCTCAACCGAGAGGAACTCAGTATAGTGTGAGAGTGCGGTGAGGAGGACAGGATCTCCCTTCTTCACATAGGTCCCTGCAACGGCCTGGAAACCCCTTCGTGCCCCGGGTACCACGCGGGCCTCGTCCATGTTCAGGAAAGCGGCAAGGTCGCGATGGAACGCATCGATGGGAGGACTTTTAATCATATCAAGCCGGTTAGGTTTTCTGCAGTTGTCACAGACCGAATACCCGTCTCCATACGCAATGACTGCTTTCATGGCATCCGCGGTCAGTCGTCCACCCACCTGGATCGGGTCGATATTGATCGAGGTCTCGTCCACATCCCGTATATCAAGCGAAAGTCCGCACTTCATCCCAGCATCTCCTTCCTGATCGCTTTCACCTGCTCTTCCAGATCATCGAGCGTCCGTGCCACCATCACCTGCTGGTCATGATCAAGTTCATGGACCGGGGCAGTATCACGAAGGATTACCCGAAGATCGGTGAGCAGGAACATCGCCTGGAATACTGAATTAACAGCCCGTTTTGACATCAGATCACTATACTAATATCGATTATGATGAATTAAGTAACCATCCCGGCTCTCCTTCCGGCATGCAGTTTCCGTCCTGGTGCAAATGAAAAGGGCGCCCCGGGATCCCGGGACTCGTGGAGGCCGCTGGAGCCGGTTCATGAAAATACAACGTAATGATTGATTCAATTCTCTCGTTCCCGGTTGAGATGTCGTAAATATCCAGGGATGAAGGTAAAAACAAAATGAGTGACAACCCTATCCGGGCCTGATGATATCGGCCGATTCAAAAACTTCTTATTCGTGCAATGAATCAATCATGTAATGGCAAATACTGAAGGTGTAGTCAGAAAGAAAAAGAAAAAGGATGGGCAAAATTATGGAGTACCACTCACCACGGAAAAACGGAAGGAACTTCTCCAGAAGCTGGCGGAGGAGTATGGGACCCCCATATTTGTGATCGATCACGAGATAATCCGCCAGAATTACAAGGAGTTTAAAGAGCGGCTGCCGAATATCCAGGTATATTTCGCGGTCAAGGCAAACTCAAACCCTGAAATTGTGAAGACCCTGTACAAGATGGGGAGCAGTTTTGATGTGGCATCCATGCCTGAATTCATGATTGTCCATGAGTATATTAAAGACCTGCCAGATAAGGAACGACAGGACTGGATTTGGGATAAAATCATCTATGCGAATACCATCAAGCCTATAGAGACATTAAAAGCGCTCGATCAATATAACCCCCTGGTCACGTTTGATAACAGCGAAGAATTGAAAAAAATCAGGCAGCATGCACCCCACGCAGGCCTGGTGCTGAGGATCCGTGTGCCGAATACTGGTTCCGTGGTGGAACTCTCCTCCAAGTTCGGTGCGGACCCTGGTGAAGCGGTGGACCTGATCGCCGAGGCATTGGAGATGGGTCTTGTCGTGGAAGGGTTGAGTTTCCATGTCGGCAGCCAGTGCACAAATTTTGATAATTATGTCCAGGCCCTGCACCTGTCGGAGAATATTATCAGTGAGACGGAGACCCGGACAGGCCATAAAATCAGGATCCTTGATATTGGAGGAGGGTTCCCTGTCAAGTACCACCCTGAGGTGAAATCATTTAAAATCCTCGCCAGGCAACTGAATGCCGAGATGAAAAGACTGTTTCCCACGGACATGGCGGTCCTTGCAGAACCGGGCAGGTTCCTTGTGGCTAATGCCTGTACCCTGGTCTCAAAAGTGATTGGCAAGGCATTCCGCGACGGAAAGCCATCCTATTATATCAATGACGGTGTGTACCATACGTATTCGGGACAGGTGTTTGACCACACGACGTACCCGGTCCTGGCTTTTAAAGAAGGGGAAACCCAGATATCCGCCGTTTTCGGACCAACCTGTGATGCCTTTGATACCATCACGTTGAGCGCCGAGCTGCCGGACCTGGATATCGGAGACCTGGTCTACTCTGAAAATATCGGTGCCTATTCCCATGCTTCATCCACCTTTTTCAATGGTTTCCCACCGGCGAAAGTGGTCCATATTAACCGCTGATTTTTTTGGTCCTGACTTAAAAACATGCAGCCTGCACCTCATCGTGGTGTTCTGCCCGGGACGTCTATTACCTGAAATAGTCAGCGATGTTTCGGAACAGTTGCATATTCAACGATTCAATGGGTATCGGTACCTTATTCCGCTTCATCTGTTCTTTCCGAAGCGGCCAGTCATACAGGTTGACGAACTCCATTGCCCGTTCGGGATGCGGCATGATGCCGAGTACCTTGCCATCCTCCGATGTGATGCCGGCAATATCACCGGTTGAACCATTGGGATTGCAGGGGTACTCACCATTTGCGGGAGATAAATCATCCCGGCAGTACGTAAATGCAATCATCTCCTGTTCACCCAGACGCGAAAAAGTATCCGGTGAGCAGGAGAAGTTGCCTTCCCCATGGGCCACCGGGCAGAACAGCCGCTCAATCCCCTTTGTCCAGAGGTTATCAGCCGCAGGTTTCAGGGTAACAAAGCGGCATTCCAGCACACCTTTCCGGTTGGGGACAAGGGCGATGTCCCGTGTAAAGCGGCCGCCAAACGCAGGCACAAGCCCGAGATTCGCGAGGATCTGGAACCCGTTGCAGATACCAAGAACGAGGTTATCGCCGGCTAAAAACTCTTCAACATCCTCCCAGATGTTGTTCCGGACCCGGTTCGCAAACGCGTTGCCAGCCCCGGTATCATCACCATAGGAGAAACCACCGGGAAATACCAGCAGGCGGTACTGCCCGAGTTCTGTTCTCCCGTCGATTAAGTCATTGATATGGACAATGTCCGAACCCATGCCCGCCCGTAGTAATGCCTCCTGCGTCTCCATCTCCGAATTAATCCCAAATCCGCTCATGATGAGGGCTTTATCCGGTACCAGGTCAGAAACCGGAAACGTATCGTTTCCCCGGGATTTTTTTTGTGGGACTACCGGTGTGGTCATGGTTCAGTACTCCTTAAACGGTGCCTTGTAGGCATTCTCAAGTTCACTCACCGGGATCTCAATCCGGATGTCCCCGGCACTGATCCGAAGCTGGTTTCCCGTCACCCTGCCAAGCAGCACCGCATCGTCATCCAACACCTGCTCGAACGCCTCCTGGTTATCCGGTGAGACAGTGACGACGAAACGGCCGAGTGACTCGGAGAACAGGAAATAATCCAGCCGCAGGCGGGTGTGAATCAACAGGGCCATCCCAAGGTGCCCGGCAATAGCCACCCTCGAAAGGGTGACCCCGAGACCACCGATGGTAACCGGGCATGCCGATGCGACCAGGTCACGCCGGATGGCATCTGTCACCCGCTGGTAACGTGCCATCACCAGTGCAGGGTCAAGGTCCGGAACGACGTTCCCCACACCCCCAAGATACGCAAAATACTCAGATCCACCGAGTTCTTCCTGTGTGGTCCCAACCACGTAGACCAGGTCACCTTCAATCTTCGCATCGATCGAAACGGATTTTGTCACATCGTCATGGACACCAATAGAAGAGATAAGGAGTGTAGGCGGGACCGAGACCTTTACAGGGTGATTATCTGCATCATACCCCGAGAAATCGTTATACATACTGTCTTTGCCTGATATGAAGGGTGTTTTAAATGCGGTTGCAGTATCATAGCAACCCTTCGCGGCACGTTTCAGCTGACCGAGGCGATCAGGGTCATCTGAGGAGCACCAGCAGAAATTATCAAGCAACGCAATTGCTTCAAGGGGTATACCGAGGGCGATAAGTCCCCGGATCGCCGTATCGATCCCGGCGGCAGCCATACGGTACGGATCAATTTCAGAATACGAAGGAAACATTCCCTGTGATAATCCGACTCCCTTGTCCGAACCAGGTACAACTTTTGTCAGTGTTGCCATTGCCTGCACCCGTCCCCTGCCCTGGACCGGCCCGAGGACATGGCCTCCCTGCACGGTATGATCATACTGGACTGATATGAACTCCTTTGAGCAGATATTCTTCCGTTTCAGCATCGCCAGTAACGTTGCACCGAGGCAGTCCGGGCAGGACGACACCGGTTCGGGATATACCGTTTTCGTATAGCGGGTCGTCAAGTGTTTTTTCGGTGCCCCGTCATGAAGGAACGCGAGTTCGATATCCATCACCACGTCTCCATGGAACCCGACGATACACCGTCCGGAGTCTGAAAACTCCCCGATGACCGTTGCTTCAACTTCGCGGCGACCCACCAGGTCCATAAACGCATCAATTTTTTCCGGTGGTATGGCGAGGGTCATCCGTTCCTGCGATTCGGAGATCCAGATCTCCCATGGGGCCATCCCGGGGTACTTCAATGGGACCAGATCGAGTGTTACCCTGCAGCCGTTGCATTCCTTTGCCATCTCGGCCACCGAGCATGAGATGCCGCCGGCCCCGTTATCGGTGATGCTCCGGTAAAGTCCCAGGTCCCTGGCCTCTTTGACGATCACGTCCGAAAGTTTCTTCTGGGTGATCGGGTCGCCAATCTGCACTGCGGTTACCGGGCTCCCGGGGTCAAGGGCTTCTGATGAGAAGGTAGCGCCGTGGATACCGTCTTTTCCCACCCGGCCTCCTGCAACAACAATCAGGTCACCTGGCTCTGCCTTTTTCTCATAGAGTTTCCTGCCCGCAATTTCACGTGGCATAATGCCCACGGTACCCGCGAAAACAAGGGGTTTTCCAACGTAACGGTCATTGAAATATACCCACCCCTGCGGTGTCGGGATGCCTGAACAGTTACCGCCGACTCCTACCCCATGGACGACCCCGTCCAGGATCCTCCTCGGTGAGAGGATCTGGTTTGTTTTGTGCCGGCCGCGGAACAGGACCGGATCTGACTCCGGGTCACCGACACAGTACCCATATACGTTGATACAGGGCTTCGCGCCGAGCCCGAACCCGATCGTGTCGCGGTTCACCCCGACAATTCCTGTCAGTGCACCACCAAACGGGTCGAGGGCAGAGGGAGAGTTATGGGTCTCTACCTTGTGGGTTACGAGATAATGGTCATCAAAAATAATTGCGCCGGAGTTGTCGGTAAATACCGTCAGGCAGATATCCTTCTCACCCTTCTCTTTTCTGATAGCGTTGGTAGCCGCCTGAATATAGGTCTTGTAAAGCCCATCCGGGAGATCGTCATCCATTGCCGAGGCAAAGATCGTATGTTTGCAATGCTCGCTCCAGGTCTGGGCAAGTGACTCCAGTTCTACATCCGTGGGATTCCGGCCTTTTTTTCCAAAATAGTTGCGAATCGCATGCAGCTGGCCGAGGTCAAGTGCCAGCGGTCCACGCCGCTGGTGCGTCGTTTGGTCTTCTATCCCCTCTTTTCCGATTCTTGATAGTTCCCGGTCATCGAGGTTGAGGTCTACGACTCCGGCGGTGGGTAGTTCATGCAGCCGGACCCGTGGGACTTCCCTGTCCATGCCTGACGTCCCGTACTCCAGGCGGGTTTTTACATGTACCCGGTTCACGAGCGGGTTCGCAAGGTTCGAGACCAGTTCCCGGAGGAGTTCCCGGGATAATTTCCCGCAAACAAAAAAGAGCTGGGAGCTGTAGACTGCCACCCCTTCCACACCAGGGAAAAAGTCACCAATCGTCTGACGTGCCGTTGAACCGACATTATCTGTCACGCCAGGCAGAAACCCGACTTCAATGGCGTGATCGAAATCTGCCAGGAAAGGCACGTCTGGCGAATATTCCTGTACCACCGGGTTTACCAGTTGAGAGCCAATCTGGTCAAGTTCAGCCGCCGAAAAAATCCGTGTGCCTGTGGTGATCGTATAGACATCGATGAGTTGCAGTTCGTCGATCGGGAAACCCAGTGACCGCACCCGGTCGGTCCGGGTCTTTTTGCGTGGGTCATTCCTATAGCGAACTTCGATCCGGTGGACACAGGAAGCCATTACGTACTCAGTGGATCCCAAATTACAAAATATGTATCGCAAGAGGAACAACAGGTCATGGAACGATGGAATGGTGTATATGGCAGGTCCCGGGATTACTGCATCAGTATTCGCTATTTGTGGGAAGTACTGTTAATATCGGGGATACCGACGCTGGAAAAATCCGGAAGTTCAGTTTTCCGACTCATCCAGGTTACCGTTCAGATAACTGTTGAAACTGGCAGCAGCATGTATCAATGCAGAAAATTTAACAGGCCACAACGTCCCCGGAAAAAAGGGTGCATGAACCGTCTTCTCTTCTCTTTACCACGGGATTATTGATGTGCAGGGGTGAACACGGTAAAAAATATGAGGCGGTGTTTTGAATTTTGAACACCATTGTATCAGACACTTATTATATCGCATATCCCTGGTATTACGGTTTAATTACCAGGCGACAGTTGTTTTGGTGTGATGAGGCTGTGGAGTTCTCCGGAAAGGTCACCATGGACAGTGACGTTTTTAATTCTGGCGAAGGATCCCTTGGCGAGGAAAATTTGTGCCGATCCGTCCCGTGAAATAATACGGCTGATAACCATCGAAAGCTGGGGTTCATGGCCCACGAGAAGAACCGGACCGTCCCCGGCATGCGTTCCCACCTGTCGTAACAGGCCCTCCACGTCACCCCCCGGGGAAAGCAGGTCCCATACCTGGACAGAATGAGCCTGCTTTGTGGTTTCGGCGATTAAATCAGCCGTTTCTCTTGCACGTTTCAGGGGGCTGGCCGCCACCAGGTCGATAGTATAACCCATCGAGGTGATCCAACGGCCGATTTTTTTAACCTCCTCCCGTCCCTGACCTGTAAGAGCCCGGTCGACGTCGTTACTTCCCATTGCACGCGCTTCTGCCTTCCCGTGTCTCATGATGAATAATTCCACGATTACAAAGATTACCTGATAATTAATGAGGGTTTCCATGGATATTCTCAGGGTCAGGGAACCAGTCATCGATCGTTAAACCCGGGATTCCCCGGGAGGATCCGGTGCGTACCTCGAAAGAGATGCCAGGGGACACCAGTCCCGCATCGACCGTAACAATGTATGGTACCGGGTATGGTGCTGGCAGGGGCCGCCACCCTGGATTGCCGAAGATGGTCAACAGATGACCCTTGTCCTCCCTCGCATCGTAGAATGATCACCCTGGATCCTGTGTACCGGGGACTTCGAAAATTCATCCATCGTCGTGAAAGAGAGAAAGAGAGAAAGAGAGAGAGATGAGGGAGCAGAAGGTCCTGATACCGGCCAGTTAATCCCGTTTTCGCATC
>CAIJED010000181.1 GCA_903819595.1 uncultured Methanomicrobiales archaeon
CACCAGGCCTCGGCCGTGGGCAGCCCCGCAGGGAAAATTTTACACAGGGTAGATAATCTGATAAGAAGAGGGATGCAATATCTTCACCGGTTGCGACCGGTTGATTTTGTTTGTCGCACTTTCCCCGGTCGTGACTACTTGTTTCTGTTCTTCTTGATAAATTCAGTCAGGTCCTCTTCACTGACCCGCCACTCCATACCTATCTTTATACCGCCCAGTCGCTTTTCCAAAAGGAGGTTTCTCACTGTCTGGGCGTGGAGGCGCAGCATCTCGGCCACTTCATCAGTCGTATAAAATTTATGAGGTGGAGTTTTAGCCACTTTTGCCATTGTTACTTAGTCCTCCTCTGGCAGCATAACGGTTATGACGGGTTCGCCGTCCTCACCTGGCCCGCATATAGCCTTGAGTTCGACGGTCTCGCCACCCCGGTGATGGATAATCCCGGTGGCCCTGGCCCTCTCCCGCAGGAGTTCAAAGACCACGCGGAATATTATAACGCTGCTGCCGCGTGATCTGTTTGCAGACATCCGCAGCATCCAGAGCAGGTCCCAAAGCCGGCCGGTCAGGTCCTGGTCGGGCATCTCGGGAAGATACGAGGGTTCAATGTATTGGTTCCAGGCTGCCCGGGTGAGTGCGACCGGGACCGAGATCCCGGCTTGACGGGAGAGTTCCCCGGGTACCGCGATCAGGTCACCGTCCTGTAGAGCATCGGCCCGGGTGTACCTGCTTATGATGTCCTCCTCGGTCCAGAAAGGGAGCGGGGTTGAAGTAGTCATACCCGACCTCCCCGAAGGCGCGGTTTTCCGTTCGTAAAACCGGGCAGGATAATAATTTCGTTGATTGTCGCTTTTGACCACATCCAGCCCATATTGTGATTGTGAGCATACACCCCGGCAAAATCTGCGGCCGCTTCACGATCGATGCACTCCGCGATCAGATGAGGACCGACACCCCGATTAACAAAAATTTTGTAATCCATTTTCCCTCACCCCCAATTTTCCACTATGATATCATCCATAATATCGTCCCATTCCTGTTTGGCCTGTGGCGGGGTTGTGGTCTGCGACTGCCGGCAATACCTCCAAAACAGGTGTGCGATATCCGATTTTTCGATGAGGGTATTTATTGGGATTAGATCAACCATGTTTCCCAACATCACCACTCACTTCCATCGGATGGCCACTGACCGTCAATCTCATCCACTTCGATCGCGTCGAGGTCCCTGATCGTAATTGTGCCATCGCAGATTTGCTCCTGGACACACTCAATGGCCGACTTACCTACATCGGCAAAAACAGATACCCAGGCAGAAATCCGGACACTAATTGGATCATCCTGATCTGGTGGCTGGAGCCATTCGGCCTCAGCCCTTGCCCATCCAACAGGAAGATCGTTCATGATACCTCCGTGATGATCGCTCCAAAGTCGAGTAGTCCCGATCGGGTCAGAACCAAGAAGCGGCCACCTTCGACTGTGATCTGGTCGTCGCCTTCACGCCAGCCTTCAACAAGCGCGATCGCGTAGTCCCTGGCATCTTCGCGAGCTTGAAAAATATGGGGGTTTGTTCTTGTCCCGGTCACCCAGTCCATTTCATGGACAATGAACGACATTAAGACCCCCCGCGGGCCTCGGGCCCCTGGCATTGGTGCATTGAGATACACCGCTTAATCGTAACGTGCTTCCCACATGCTCCATTCCAATCGATCGTATCCTTCGTGTATAACCATTTGCAGGGCAGGCACTTGTCGCCCACATTATTGTCCAGTTCTTCATACTGGCTCTCGATCTCGTCTGCTTGGTACGAGAGGTCCTGTGCGTCGAATTCGATCATGGTTGCCTGCTTAAACAGTTTGTCCGACTCGCAGCGGAGCCCCGCGATGATTATCGCCTGAGATGCCGGTATCATGCGGGCATCCCCTGGGGGGTAGCCTGCGCCGCGGTTCCCTGGGCGAATGGTTCCCAACTGATCGTTGAGATGTTCGCGAACTTTCGCGATCCCGAGATGGTTGCTCGCAGGTGAGACAGCGGAGAAATGTATCTTCGTCCCTGAATCTGGTACATCACGGCACGGCCGGACCCGTTGATCCATGCCTGGCCAGCCTCTACCGGTTCTCCGGATCCGGCCCATACGGGAGTCATATCCCAGACTGTGACCCGGGCCTGTTCGTCAACTAGGCGCGAAACATCCGAGCGGGCGATCGCAGCCTGGATTATTTTTACATCTATTCTCAACATGCCGCCGGACAGTTTCACGGTTCCGACGTGCTCTATTTTGGCAAAGAGTGTTTGTCGCACTTTCCTTTCACCACATATACTATTAGCGTTTGATATTATAAGACAGCGCCATGTGTGGTGTGAAAGTGAATAGTTAGTTATTACAGCGTATGTTAATATCTACCAGGGGAAAAAATTCCCTGCGGGGCAGCCCACTGCCGAGGCCACAGGGCCTCGTCTTCGAGGTCTGCCCCTTCGGGTCCTTTTCTATGGCATGCAGTCGCTCCTCG
>CAIJED010000182.1 GCA_903819595.1 uncultured Methanomicrobiales archaeon
ACCAGGATAATACCGAAAAACGAAAGGCTGATCTGGCAAAAAGAGAACTCGCAGATTTCACTGCATCTTATCTTGAGACCCTCTCATCGAACCTGGGACGACTTGCCACAGGAAACCTTGACTTTAATATCAACATGATTGCAGCGACAGAAAATACAAAAGAGGCACACACCAATTTTACCGGGATCAACAATAACCTCACCGATGTACGCGATGCACTTTCGCATATGATCGAGGATACCCACATGCTTGCAAAGGGAGCAGTTGATGGAAAACTCGATACCCGTGCTGATGCATCAAGGCATATCGGAGAATTCCGGACGATTGTTGAAGGTATAAATACGACTCTCGACGCAGTCATCGGGCCCCTGAATGTCGCTGCTGAATATGTCGACCGTATCAGCAAGGGAGATATCCCGCAGAAGATCACCGACAAGTACAACGGGGACTTCAACGAGATCAAGAATAACTTAAATGCATGTATCGATGCCATCAACGGTCTCCAGAGCGATTTGGTTAGTACGATACAGGCCCAGAATGCTGGCGATATTGAGGTCCGCTGCACGGCTAAAAATCTGCATGGGGTCTATTTGGAACTGGCCAAGGGTATCAATGAAGCGCTTGAGACGATCATTGTACCGGTGGTGGAAGCATGCGGTCTTATGGGGGAGTATGCCGATGGCGACCTGTCCCAGGAGATGCGTGTCCTGCCGGGTAAACAGATCTTACTGACGAACAGTATAAATGGCATTCGCACCAGTGTAATGGCGCTCGTTGCAGATGCAAACATGCTAGCAAAGGCTGCCGTCGAAGGAAAACTCGATACCAGGGCGGATGCAACGAAACACCAGGGCGATTACCGGAAGATCGTCGAAGGTGTGAATGGGACGCTCGACGCCGTTATCGGTCCACTGAACGTAGCCGCTGAATATGTCGACCGTATCAGCAAGGGAGAGATCCCGGCAAAGATTACCGACAAGTACAACGGGGACTTCAACGAGATCAAGAATAACTTAAATGCATGTATCGATGGACTGCAGGGACTCCTTGAAGCAAATGCTGTGCTGGCTCGGATGGCAGTCAATGATCATTCAAAAGGTGTGGAAGGCAACTATCAGGGTGTATTTGCCGAGACCAAGACAAGTGTTAATTTAGTGCGGGATCGGGTCAACCATATTGTCGATATCGTTGCCAGGATCAGTAACGGCGACCTTTCAGATGGAATGGAACTACGCAAGATTGGAAAACGGTCGGATCTAGACCGGTTAATGCCAGCATTTATCCGGACGTATGAGGCTCTCGAGGCTCTCACAAACGACGCCAACCTGCTTACAAAGGCTGCCATTGAAGGTAAACTCAAAACACGTGCCGATGTCCAAAAACATCACGGTGAATATAAGAAAATCGTTGATGGTATGAATGCAACTCTAGACGCAGTCGCCGAACCGGTCAACGAAGTGATGCGGATAGCCAATGAATTTGCAAAATGTAACCTTGCGATCCGCGTTGATGAAAACCTTCATTTAGAAGGCGATTTCGTCAAGTTAAAAGACGCACTCAACAACACCGGTATTGAGGTCTCTAAAGCAGTCAACCTGATCAACCAGCAGATCATGGAACTTGCATCAAGCGCAGAGGAGGCAAATGCCAGTATTGAAGAAGTATCATCAGGTGCGGAACAGATCGCAAAGAATGCTGCAGGTGTCAGCACCAATGCAGAACGTGGAAATGAAGGGCTTTCACAGGTCTTACGGGCAATGGAAGACCTCAACCAGGCGGTGACAGAAGTTGCCCAGAAAGCGGAAAAGGTATCACAGTTGACCGAGGACGCAAATAGTCTGAGCGTGAAAGGTACCGGGCTTGCCGAACAGGCAGAACGGGGCATGCAAAGCATCACCACCTCATCAGCTGAAGTAGAGAAAATTATTGTCGATATCAAGGCAGAGATGGATAAGATTGGTAAGATCGTCGGGTTGATCCGCGACATTGCGAATCAGACGAACCTACTCGCTCTGAACGCGGCCATCGAAGCTGCCCGTGCGGGAGAAGCAGGCCGGGGATTTGCGGTAGTCGCCACTGAAGTGAAATCACTTGCCCAGGAATCCCGTGCATCTGCGGAGAATATTGCCGATATGATAGGGGCACTCCAGAAAAAATCCATCGCCGCTGGTGAAGCGGTGGCATCTTCAAATCGTGAGGTAAAGAAAGGAAATGATGCTTTGACGCAGACACTCCGTTCTTTCGAGGATATCGCAAAGTCCATTGAGGATATCAGCAAGAACATCGTAGAGGTGGCAAGTGCCACTGAAGAGCAGGCAGCGACTGTGGAAGAAGTCACAGCAAGTATCAACGAAGTGTACGGAATGGTCCAAATGACCTCGAAGGATGCGATGGATGCGGCTGCTGCATCAGAAGAAGCATCTGCCTCAATCGACCAGATCACAAAAGTGGTTGGCCATGTGAACACTATTGTTGACAGCGTTTCACGAGAGATGGAGAAATTTAAGGTATAAAGGTGGACGATACATGACTGATGACCCTAAGATTGATGCTCCCCAAAGTGGGAGTGTGGCATTTCACCCCACGCATATTGATACCCAGGTAGCAGGGACACCACAGGTGATACGTAGTGCTGTCGTTCAGAAACTGAGTGACAATATACAGGTCGTGGAATTTCTTCTAGGTGACGAACATTTTGCTATCGACCTCTTCGAGGTCAGGGAAGTGGTGGAGTATACGCGGATCACTCATCTCCCAGGTACACCATCACATATTCGGGGTATCATTGATTTGAGAGGTGAAATTACCACCATCATCGACTTGAAAAACCTGATGCATATTCAATGTGATAAGAAAATTGACGAGACAACTTCCCGGATTATTGTTCTCGATGACCGGATCACCAAGTCGAAGATCGGGATCATCGTCGATGACGTCCTCTCGGTCTCCACCTTTTCAAGGAAGGACGTGGACACGTCGGCCGCCTCCGTAAACCGCGAACAAAATAATATCATCGGCATTATCAGGAAGAAAATCAAGGTAAAAGATAAGGATGATAACGAGCTAATCATCTGGATCGATATCCTGCGGCTACTGAAGGAGGTAGACCAGGAGATTTTGAAGCAAGGGAATGGTGAGGAGACCGAAGCCGGGGAATAATCTCATCTGAATCACCCCTTTTTTCATGAATGTCGATAATGGAGGTCGCTGAAAGCCTTCAGGTTTTCTCATCCCCTCGTAAAAGAAGAACCGCCAATTCTCCTTCAATCCTGTCCACGGTTGCTTTAATTTCCATTGTTATCCCTCACATGCGAATACCATTCTTATCACCATCCCAACTACCATCAGATATTTTATCTGATCCGATACTGGGGCCAGTTAAGGCATCACGACATTTCTACCCCTTTGACCGACCCATCCCACTACACGTGTAATCGTTGAGTACCAATAGGATAAGAAATATTCAAAGTCAAATGTGCATTATTTACAAAAGTTCCGATGGCTCTTTTAGGATTACAAGATTGAACCATGCCCTATGCACCACCTTGTGCAGTGTTGGATTACCGGTCCCGTTGTCAATGCAACCTTTATTCCCTACCCATTCAGATAATCGGTTTGCATTTATACTTATTCTTAAAATATATCTAAACTAAAATGCTTTGCACTGTCGAATAATGAAGTCTTAACAATTATTATATTGTAACAGTTAAGAAAGCAAAAGGAGGTGATATAGATGCTTGACTTGACGACAATCGACTGGGCAGCATTATTAAAATTGATCATCGCGTTCTTCCAGAATATTTTAGGGGTAACCCCCGTATAATATGGCAGACTGAACATTTGCAAAAAAATCCCTTTTTTTGACCAGGAGAAATATTAAATAGAGATGCGATATCGTGTGTTTTTAAAAATAAACGGGTAATAACTCGCCATGATAAACCTCACTACTCCTTCCTCTTCAACTTCTCAATTAAACTCATCACCCGCTCCTTCGCTTTATCCGTCGCAGTAGCATCTTTCGTAATCGTAATATAACAACATCCCCCTCGTTGATCCCCGCCAGAAAAACCACCGGCAAATTGAATTTTACTTTCTCATCCCCACGTAACAGAAGAACGGCCAATTCTCCTTCAATCCTGTCTACCGTTGCTGTGATTTCCATCGTTATCCCTCACATGCAATACCATTCTTATCTCCATCTAACTGATGAATCCAGGATACCTGAAACAAGTGACAGTGATGCGGCGTACCTTGACAACCCGCAAGGGAATCTAGTATCGTCTCTATACTGTTCGGGACAGCGGATATTTTAAAAAAATACTCAAAAAAGGTATCAATAGATTAGGGCGAGAGGAGCAGAGAATTAATACCTAAGTTTGCCATTCTGATCCATAACTAGCAAGAGATGCCACCTATCGGCACCATTTTTTGTCAGGAAAACGAATTTGACAGTTCAGTAAATTATCATGTATTCCCGGATGAAAACCCCAATTTAACTTTAGAATCGTTGAGTTAATGTCATTGAAATGGGAGTAGACATACTTTTAACCTTACGTGTCCACGAATCAACGGTAACTG
>CAIJED010000183.1 GCA_903819595.1 uncultured Methanomicrobiales archaeon
AGCTGTACAGATTATTACCGTTGTACCGTAGTTACGGACAAGTTCCGATAATGCTGCGAGACAGGGTTTCAGGTACCCGGTTGGCAGCATCTGGGCTTCATCAAGAATGATCACACTTTTTGCCAGATTATGCAGCTTCCGGCATCGTGATCGTTTATTGGAAAAGAGCGACTCGAAGAACTGGACATTGGTCGTAACAACAATCGGGATGTCCCAGTTTTCCGTGGAAAGGAGAAGGACTTCTTTTACGTTATTCATATCATCGGTATGGATTTTTCCCGGATCGAAATTGCTGTGATGTTCCAGTACATTCCGGTTCCCAAAAATATCTCTGAAAACCTTAGCATTCTGCTCGATGATGCTGGTGTAGGGAATGATGTAGAATATCCGCTTCAGATTATTTTTTTTCAGATGTTCAAGCGCAAATGCCATTGAAGCAAGTGTCTTGCCCCCGCCCGTAGGCACAGTCAAAGAGAACATCTGTGGTGGAAGGGTTGCTGCTTCAATGCATTGCTCATAAATTTTATTTCGTTCCCGGTTTATCAGGTTGTCTTCCGCACCGGAATTTTTTATGCGCATATGCTCTCCGAATTTTTTACTTAGTACCTCGAACGAATCATAGCGTCCCCGTACAGAAGTTTTTTCTGGACTTGCAAATTTCTCCGTGTCCAGAGAGTCCGCATCCACCAGGCAGGAATAAAGCATCCGCGTAAAAAAGGAAATACAAAATCCGGTTTTTTTGGGGAATGGTTTCAGGGTCAAATGAAACGTGTTTTGATCAGGAATTGTGATTTCATTATGGTAAGAAGAATAATCTGGGAGATTTGATTTATGCAAACGCTCGCCAAGACCGCTCTCGCTGCTGCCGTAATTCAGTAAGCCCCCATGATGTCCTGACACCGCATATGCGAAAAGCAAACTGTACGATTTATGAAATAATTTTCCGGCTTCTATTGCGCCGGCAGTGGAGTGATCCACATGGATGTTGGCACCCTCAAGTCGTCTCTGGAATTCCGGGGAATATTTTCCAAGATCGTGAAGTAACCCGCTGGCATATGCCAATTCACCTGCATTGAAATCATTGGCAAAATGCTGAGAAAGTTTCGCGACATTTGTCAGATGATCTATGAGAGGTTGCCAGTCTTTTTTATCTGGATTTTCTGTAGAGTGAGCGTAATACGATGCAGGAGATGTCACAAGTGTTACATTCGGATCTAAAGTCCATAATGTTTACCCTCGAAAATTTGATTTCATTAACCCACAGACGGTGTCCCTTTAATTTTTGGTGTTAACGTCCAATTTTTCTGAGCAGTTCCCCCAGTTTTCTGAAATCCTCCTCCAGGTGTTCCCTGCTCCGTGGGTTGTGAAGCGTTGCGGCCGGGTGCAGGACAGGGATTATCTTTTGCGGGAATCCAAAGGGTTCACCTTCGAACACGGTTCCTGAAATATCGGTAATCTTCACAAATTTCACGCCTATTCTGTTGAGCAGGTACCGTGTCGCATGCCTGCCCATCGGGACGAGTACCAGGGGCCTGATGGTGTTCACCTGGAGTTCGAGCCAGGGGGTGCAGGCGACGATTTCTTCGGGTTTCGGGTCCCGGTTGCCAGGTGGACGGTGCTTTATAATATTCCCGATAAAGACCTTTTCGCGTGAAAGTCCAGCCCCGGTAAGCAGCGAGGTTAAGATCTTTCCTGCCCTGCCAACAAATGGTCTGCCAGTTGAGTCTTCCTGCTCACCCGGTGCTTCACCAATAAACATCACTCTCGCGGACATGCTGCCCTCGCCAGGGACGCTATGTGTTGCTCCTTCCCAGAGCGGGCAACGACGGCAGTTTGTAACCTGGCTGGATACCTGGTCAAGTATTTCCCGGGATTGTTCGTTGCAGGTCATTACGTTCACCTGATGAAAGGAAGTGCAAGGATAAAAAATGGAATGATCATTATCTCTGCTGGACCTGGCTTTTGCCGGAACCTGCCAGGAGTCCCGGATGAGGATCCAGGGATAAACAATTATTACAACACTGGTAAAAATAGTACGTATGCTACGGTCCGGTCTTTCGAAACTCCCGGTTGTTTTTATCCTTATCATTGCTCTTGTTGTTATTCCCGTGTTTGTATCTGCAACAGGTAGTGATCCCGGTGATGATGCAACGGGCCTCACGATAAAAGGGTTTGACTTATATAAGGTCGCCCGGTATAACGATGCAAAGATTTCGTTTGACAAGGCGATTGCCCTTGATCCCTATTCCACACAGTCCTGGTACGGAGAGGGTCTGGCACGTGCTGCATTAAACGATAAGGAAGGTGCGATCCAGGCGCTCGACCACGCGACCGATCTCAGCCCAAAAGATGAACAGTCATGGTTGAAAAAAGGAGAGGTGTATATCACAATGAACCGGAATGACCTTGCCATTACTGCCTATCAGCGGGCCCTCCTGATCAATCCGAACAATAACGAAGCAAAAAGGAACCTGGAATCTCTCGGTGTCCATGCAACACCCACCACGGTTGACCCCAATCAATACCAGCCAGCCGGACTGACAACTCCTCCAACGACAGCAAAAAATGTTCCCTTTGCCCCGGCAGCCCTGATCGTTATCGTGGTGGGTGCCGTTATTATTTTCTGCGGCTTCCGACGCAATTATGGTTGACCTTTTACTCCATGAAGGTGGATATGGATGATTGGGCCCAGATATTTTAACCTCTTCTGGTCGCGGAACAACCATTTGGTGCCCATGGGCTGTCTTTTACAGAACCTGAACGTCTGATCCCTGGTTGGTAGACGATACCGTTTTTTAGTACTATTTAAATATTGGTAATACGTATTGCTAGATATTGCGTAAATGTGGATTACCGGCTCCTATGGAAGAAACAAAAATTCTCATTGTAGATGATGAGGAAAATATCCTGACAATTTTCCGGTTGATACTTGAGCGAAGCGGGTATATCGTTGATACTGCTGCCACTGCGGAAGAAGCCCTGGTCAAGGTTAGATCGAATACGTTCCAACTCTGCCTTCTTGATCTCAATCTTCCTGATATGTATGGGATAGAACTGGCCAGGCAGATACAAGAGATTGATCCACGTGTAAAAAAAATGATGGTGACGGGAGACAGTTCCGGTGATTATCAAGAGGAAGCGCAAGTTTATGGTATCAATGGATTTATTTTAAAACCGCTCAACAAGGTTGCGCTTATCAGTGCTGTTAAAGATGCCTTGACACCGACGTAGACTGGCGCTGTTTCGGATTTCCCAACCGTTACCCTCCAGGAGTTGTTGTTGTGGTTGTTGTCGGCCCCTTTTATCCGTGAAGAGAATTTTCTGTCCCAAAAATTCTTTCACATCGGACAATTATCAACAGTGCTATGGAGCACCACCTTTTTTTGCTTAGTCCGGGGTCCGATCTCCGGCAACGTCCGGCCGGTCACCTGTGCGGCGCTTACGGGGTCCTGATGTTCGCAACCTATAGCGAATGGGGTGTAACCGTTGTAAATTGAGGGTCGGGCAACCTTTTTGGGTACCCGGCAACAGAAAGAGCAGAAAGAGCAGAACGGCCAGGAGTGTTGGAATGCAAGGCTGACTGTATCACGGTGGACTGTGATCAAAACAGGCAAATTCCGTTCCGATATTCTTGTGGGGAAATTCCTGATGGTTTAATACCAGGCGAACGGTTGAACCATTCACCTCATGCCACCCTGATAAAAAGGGAAAAAAGTGATTAGACGGGGAATACTTTTGTCCCATGGACCTCATTGACGAGCTGACCAATTCCAATATAGACTGCAAGAGCACCGGCGATGATGCCCATTGCCCCTCCCAGCTTAAGGATCAGTGGATCCGCCGTCAACTGTGCTGCGACGAGCAGGATGACCAGCAGGACAACGGCCAGGAGTGTGATCATCAGGATCTTGTGCATTTTTAATGTGCAGATGAACAGGCCCAGTGCAAAGATTCCCCAGATACTCAGGAATGCAGCAAACTCTGAAGGTCCTGGTGCTGCGGCGAGACCCAGCTTCGGGAGTATCAGGATCGTTGCGAAGGAGATCCAGAAAAATCCGAAACTACCAAAGGTCACAAGCCCGAACGTGTTGTTCTTTTTCCATTCCATGATACCCGCAATGACCTGCGCGACACCACCGTAAAATATTGTCATGGCGAGGATCGGGCTTGACAATGTTATCAGTCCCAAATTATGAACACTCAACAGCAATGTTGTCATTCCAAATGCACAGAGCCCGAGTGGCGCCGGGTTGGCCGTATTATCGGACAGGAAGATATCGTTCCTGCCCGGGTCGATGTTTTCAGTCAAAATTGTTTCCTCTCCTGGTAACCCGGCTGATGACCGGACGTCGCTGGCAGTCCCCGTGTCAGGATGATTTCTGTTCCATTTTTGGGATCAGACTTTATCCCTGACTTGCTTTTCGGACAAACGTGCCGGATCGTGCAGCCGTTGTAAGGTGCGTGTATCTTCTGGTGCACCTACTGAATAATTTGTGGTGCATCATTATAAAAACTGTGCATTACACCTGAGTCCTCTCTCCAGTGGTGCACCATTAGGAATGCGATTAATGGAAGAGTATGAGTGGACCTGCGAGAAGAATATGGATGATCCGGTTCGCTTATTCACTAATGGTCGCGATTATCTGCACCACATCACGTGACTGATGGTCACGCGGTGTCAGTGTCCGGCTGCGAACAGGTCCAAAACAAAAAAAAATATTTCCTGGTTTCAGGGGCTCATCTTTCCACCCAGGGCCGTGGTCGCCGCTTCCCGGCCCGGGTAGATCGGAATAATCTGGTTAAATCCGGCAATTGTGAATACTTCGAGTACATTGGGCCGGAGCGAACAGCAAACGACCTTCCCCTGTGAACGGAGAAGTGTTTTCGTGACTGAGAGCAATACACGGAGACCTGCACTGCTGATATAGGTAGTATGCGAGAAATCGCATACGATCAGTTTTGATCCCATTGCCACGAGCTGGTTCAGCGTTTTTTCGAGATCTCCCGCAGTATCGGAGTCGATTCTGTTCATCATCATCACATTATCAACCTGGCCGGTCCTCGTTATTTCCATGCAATACCCCGCATCAAATTGTGGTCACCTGCGATATACCCCTGATGATTGCGAAATCGTCAGAAGATACCCTGTCATTATCGTACCGTTCGGATTAATAACAAATTGTGACTTATATACTGATAGATTATTTCAATGGTGTGAATGGTATGGCACTAGAATGGGACCCGATTATTTTTATCAACCTCATCCTCTGTATCGTCATCGTGGTGCTGGGGTACCTGCTCTACAGGAAGAGCAGAGAGAAACTTCCCCTCTATGTTGGGATTGCGTTCGGTCTTTTCGGCATATCTCATGCAGCGACCCTGGCCGGTCTGAAAGTACCCCTTACCCTGCCGTTGATTGTGATACGGACGCTGGCGTATCTCCTTGTTATTTACGCCCTCTACATCTACCTCAAGGCAACTGTCGTTCAGAAAGAGGCCCGACAGGCATGGGTCGATTTTTTCCGGGAAGAGACCGGGGGAGCGGACAGCGGGAATCATGGACCCGGACAGCAATAGGCCCCGCCAGGACAGGCCCGGGTGAACAGTGTGTGTTATGTTCATCCGTATACCCGGATTGTATGCCGATATCCCGTGATCAGGCCGGAACATTTTTTTTAAACCCTGTTATCCATCCATTGCGGGCGGTACTGAATTGAGGTCTTGCGATTTGAGACAATTTTCATTTTATCGCCCGAGTCCTCCCAAAATATTGTTGTATTTTCATCATGTATCTTCACAATGATGACGGTGAAACCCGTTGCGATTCAGGTGGGCCAGTCAGGCACCTGGCAAGATGGCCCACCCTATCAGTAAGTTTATCTGATTTTTCCTCACAGTGCGTAGTATGCGATTACGGATTGGTTCTGCCCTGGTCATCCTGGTAACGATATGCATATTCTTTTCAGGATGCACCAGTCCCGCCCCGTCACCGGGAAATCAGGTTGCGGCACCCGTGGTGCTGCAGGTCATTAGTATCCCCGCCCTTGTACCCCTTACCGGTGACACGAAGTCATACGGGGAGACCGGGGCGGCCGGGCTTGAACTGGCTGAGGCCGATATCAACCGGTACTACGAATCTATTGGTGCACCGTACCGCGTCCAGGTGAATATCAGCAATACGAATGGTGACCCGGAAACAACGCTTCGCCTTGCTAACGATATCCACGCAAAAGGTGGAACTATCATTACCGGTTATTTCTCCAGTGCAGAACTGGCGTCGCTGAAACCCTATACTGATAAGAATGGTATGCTGGTGATTGCCACGGGCAGTACTTCACCAGAACTTGCGATCGCGAACGATTCGATTTACCGCCTTATTTCCGATGATACCAGCCAGGCCAAGGCGATGGGCTATTACCTTTCCCATGAGAACATCAACGCCGTGGTCCCGGTATGGCGGGATGATATCTGGGGGAAGGGCCTTAATGATGCAGTTTCCGGTTCGTTTTCCAGAAATGGGGGGGTGATGGCTGCCGGGGTGAGCTATGTGCCCGGGACCGTCGATTTCAATGATACGGTCTCCGATCTCGATGTGCAGGCGGGAGCCGTGATCTCGCAGTACGGCGTGGACAATTCCGGAATTTATGCGATTTCCTTTAATGAAGTGGCTGCCATCATGGATGCCGCAAAGGAGATGCCGAACCTCAGCCGGGTCCGGTGGTTCGGGTGCGATGGGAACCTTCTTCTCCCTGGTCTGATCGGGGATACACCTGTTGCACGGTTCGCCGCGGACCGACATTTTTCAGGGACGATGTGGGGTGTCTTCCGCCCTGGAAGTGATGCGTCCCGGGTAACTGCTGCCATTCGTGAAAAAACCGGGCGTGAACCCGATGCCGAACCACTTGCACTGTATGATGGTGTCTGGGTGATCGCATCGGTAAAGACGCTGGTTTTGAATGCCAGCACGGAGGAATTAACACGTGGTTTTGTCAGGCAGGCCGGTACCTATGATGGGGCGAGCAACCGCCTGATGGTAAACGATGCTGGGGACCGTGCGATGGCGTCCTACGACATATGGGGTGTGAAAAACAGTGGGGGCCATATCGGCTGGGTCATGATCGGCCAGTTTTCGTCGCAGCCTGATAAGGGCGTGGAGTTCAACTGGATGAGCCCTAACCGTACCGGCTGAAATCCCTGCCAATTCTCCCCCCCATCTACCAGATGTGGAACCCGATAGGGGGTCCATTTCCCCCGTAAATTTAGGTGCAATAGAAATATTGGAATGCTTCCGGCCCGGACGTCCTTCGCAGGATTTACCATTCCATGGCAGGAATAATTCCCTGCGTATTCTTTTTTATGGAATTTTCTCAATGTCCGGAAATTACGTCAAGCTCCGGTATTTCCTGGTAACAGCCAGAACTGGTATTGTTACCATTTCGGTTGAACCAAAAAAGACGGCCAGATCTTCCCGATCACCAGGACATTTCCGGCTGCGGCAAGGTGCGGCAAGATTTATCTGGTCAGGTACTACACCGTTTTTATAATGAAATGGTTGTACCAGGGCCTGGTCCTGTTTATAATTGTCATGGCCGCACTCGCTCTTGCGGGGTGTGTCACCACAAAGGCTGCGAATACGACGTCTCCATCCGTGGTGCGTCCGACACCGGTTGTCACCACAAAGGCGGTGAATACGACGGCGATAATCACGCCAGTCCCGGTACCAACGAAGCCGAACCTGACGGCCGATGACAAGGAATTTCTGAAGAAAACAATTGACCAGGAGAGTGTTTCAATTTCCATGATTGCGAATACCCTCACACAGATCCAGGGTGGTCATTATGATTCGGCACGAGCACTCGCGGAATCGGTAGAAAAAAACCTCAAATTGCAGTATAGTAATTTATCGGCACAACCTGTATCGCCGTTCGTGCAACCCGTTAAGGATGAAATCCTGGAGGCGGTCCGGGACGAGATTAACGGTTCACACAAGTTAAAATATATCGCCATCTCGGAAAGCGAGGGGATGACGGGTGCATCAAAAGATTACCGGGATTCAGCCGATGAACTGTTCAGGATGGCCAATATCCATTTAAATAGCGCGCAATCAAAAATCAACGCGTTAGGCAGATAAAAAATGCGTTGCCCCGGGTCCCACACCCGGGAAGAAACAACATCCGGGGCTTAAATAGAGTTAATTTTAAGATCGGTGTCCTGATTGGTCTTATCAGGTACTGCACCAGTCATCACCTCTTCAAATTTTTTATCACCTTTGAGGGGGTGGGGGGGAGTGGTGAAATTCCCGGCTCTCCTGATTGGTCAGTTTCTGGTCTTGATGCGAACTGGTAATATTAATTGGCAGTAATTCGGGTCCATTATGGGCAGGGATCAGGTAAAATAAAGGGGGCTTGAAGTATATTCTAAAATATATCTGGATATTGGGTATTTTAAGAAACCGTTGATAATAGTGCCTCTTACAACGAAAATACAGGGCACTGACAGGAGGGGGGTTACCAGATGGTGGATTAATGAGAATACCCTGTGTATTGTTGGAATAACGGGCCCGGAAAAGGTTGGGATTTTTCTTTGGGGTAATCGCTATTGAAATTGGCGTTTTTTCGAAGAGGTAATGAATCTGATACAATGATCTGGTGAACCTCCGTTTGAAGGGGTTCATGTCCCCTGTTCACGACGCCCGTGTTCGTAAAAAAAGTGCGGGAAAGTAAGGAATCTATATAAGAAAACAGGAGAAAGACGGACTATAGAATACAATTACCGGGTGGTATATATAAATCATCTTCGGTTTGATTTTTTTAACCTCCCGCGATCAAAAGAACGGAGTGGGTTAGAGGAATGAATCGAAATCGCCAAATTTACAGTTTTATTTTAATATGCATGATAGTATTCATGCTTTTAGGTCCGGTTTTTGCAGAGAATGAGATCGTTTCAGGGAGTGACCCGGGTTCCCCAGACTCATCAAACGCGCAGACCGTGACCAATGCACCGGCAAAAACCCCGATGGAGACTCCGGAGCCGGTTCCGGAACCCGTGGTAGCTGAAGTTACTGCCGAATCTACAGAGATTCCCACTGCCGAACCGACTATCGCGGAAACTACTACCCCCACTCCTGTTCCCACGACCGCCGAAGTACCTGCAGAACCAACGGCGTTACCCACCGCCGAACTGACTATTGCGGAAACTACCACCTCAACTCCTGTCCCGATTAACCCTGAGATACCTGTTGAGCCTGCAACGGTCCCTACAAGTTCCCCCACAGCCATTGAAACGGTCAACCCCACTCCCGTTCCCACGACTGTCGTCGTCACCAGCGAACCGACACCGGTACCCACAACCCCGCCGACGACTGTTGAAACAACTGTGGTACCAGTCGTCTCTACACCGGTTCCCACTATTGCAAATGTAACGGTCATACCCACCGAGGTCCCCGAAATTTTCCCAACGACTGTTGAAACGACCGTGGTAATAGTCGTCCCCACTCCCGTCCCTACCATTGCAAATGTAACGGCGAATCCGATGGATGTGCCGGTAACCCAACCCACCGTTGCTACAACAACTGCTCCTCAAATTTTGGTTAATTCTACAGAAATCCAGGAACCGGCTGGCAACGGATCTGTCATCAGCAGTACCGCGCCAGCAAATATCGTCCCCGCCATTCCGGGTACCGGTCCTAATGCTACCATTGAATTGAACCAATCATCTGGGAGTTCCCGGGCTGGAGGGTATGACCTCTCGTGGACTGCAAACCTTACCGACCCCCCACTTAATAATTCCAATCTGCAGGGGGCCCCTAATTATAACTTCTGGGAGATCAATGCGACGACCGGTTCCAATGGGTATTACCCCCTCAACCTTGTCGGGCTCATGACCCAATCCATACTCGGAATCTGGATACATGATGTTTCGAATGTAACCCTTGACGGAATGGGTCATACTCTCCAGTATACAGGCCTCCCCAATCAGGGTGCAACAGGCGTGGTGATCAACGAGTCTGCATTCAATGTCCAGATAAGGAACCTGACCCTTCTTGGCTGGGATACAGGGATCTCGATCCAGAATACGGACCAGATCTATGTGATGGACAACACGACGATAACCGGGAACAGGGGTTCCGGAGGTACAAGCGGGTCAGGTATCAATGCGACGGATTCATCTAATGTCTTTATAGCATCCAATCTCTCTGCCGGGTCTGTGACGATCCAAAACAACGGATTGGACGGAATTGTCTTTAATAACGTCAGTGGAGGGCAAATCAACAATACATACATAGCGAACAATGGTCAGAACGGGGTAACCCTGGCCTCCTCGCAGGGGATTACGGTGGAGAATGTCACTTCCACAGGAAATTCCATGAACGGGTTTTATCTCTACAAATCCGACCACAACAACCTTGCTGACAACAATGCCCGTTATAATACCTACGAGGGTATCGCTTTTATTAATTCAAATTATAACAACCTTACTGACAACAATGCCAGTTATAATACCTACCATGGTATCTACCTTGGAAATTCAAATTATAACAACCTCACCGGAAACAATGCCAGTGGTAATACCTTGGGCCAGGGTATCTGGCTTGCTAATTCAAATTATAACAACCTCACGGGCAACAATGCAACCAGAAATGTTAACGGCATACAGGTCGAGTACTCACACGATGTCGAAATACGCAATAACACTCTGAATGACAATAATGGTGGCCTGTACTCATACAGCGCCAGTAATAACGATATCATCGGGAACACTGCCGATCGCAACCTTAAGGCTGGAATACTCCTGGTTTCTTCTTCAAATAATAACAATATCATTGCGAATAATATCAGCGGAACGACCTACGATTCCGATTACTTTGGAACCGGACTTCAGATCAGTGAATCTGTCGGAAATACTATTCGTGGGAATAATATGTCTGGCAACTATGAAAATTTCGGTCTTGACGATCCCTCTATCAATTACCAGAATATTGATGAGACCAACCTGGTCGATGGGAAACTACTGATCTATCTGAGGAACGCCCACGATGTCGTGATCGACTCTTCGTCGAATGCAGGGAGCATCTACGCACTTGACAGCACGAATATCGCGATACAGGATGTGGTCCTTAACAAGAATGAATATGGAATTTATTTCGGGAATACGTCAGGGTCGGCCATATACAATGTTACCACCAACAATGACCGGAATGGAATCTATCTCTTCAGTTCCACATCGAACAACCTGACCAGCAATACGGCGAACGGGAATGACAATTTCGGATTCCGGCTCGATGTCTCGAATCGGAACAACCTCACCATAAATACCGCCACCAACAATGGCCAGAGCGGTTTTTTCCTCGGTGGCTCTGACTATAACAACCTCACATACAACACCGCTACTGACAACACTCGTGATGGGATAGGGCTTGATAGCTCCAGCCACAACGATCTCGCCTGGAATAATGCCACCAGTAATCAGGCAGATGGATTCGTTCTTTATGATTACTCCCATGATAATACCCTCACTGGCAATAATGCCACCGTGAATCATGAGAACGGGTACTCATTTAAGCAAACATCCAACGAAAATATTATCAGTGACAATAATGCCACCGGGAATCATGAGAATGGGTTCTCTATCAAGGACTACTCCGACTCAAACACCCTGTCAAGTAACAATGCTTCAGATAATCTGTGGAATGGCATTTACCTCTGGTATTCAAACACGGACAATCTGACCAGCAATACTGCATCTGGTAACCATGAGGATGGCATTTCCCTTATAAATTCAAACCTGAACAACCTAACCAGCAACAACGCAACCGATAATCTGTGGTCCGGTGTCACCCTGACAAATTCAGACACGAACATCCTTACCAATAACAGTGCGACTCACAACACGGGAACTGGTATCTCCCTATGGTGTTCGAACGATACAAACATCACCAGCAACAATGTGAACTTGAACAGCGGTCATGGTATCTTCATCGGTGCTTCCACAAATGACACCCTAACTAATAATGCCATGAATGGCAACACGTATAATTTCAAGGTCCAGGGATATGACGATACAACGTTCAACCACTCGATTGATCAAAGCAATACGGTCGATGGGAAACTCGTTTACTACATCAAGGATAATGAGACA
>CAIJED010000184.1 GCA_903819595.1 uncultured Methanomicrobiales archaeon
AATAATACTGATTACCTGCCCCTCCATTCCTATTCCCCGAAGCCTGCATTCCAGGCTGATTTCACCGTTTCTCCTGTGACCGGGACTTCACCCCTTACGGTGAAATGTACCGATAAGTCTGTCGGAAATCCGACCACGCAGGTCTACGATTTCGGTGACGGAACGAATGTGACAGGGCCAAATCCTACTCACACCTACCTGTTCCCGGGTGTTTACACGATTAGGTTGTCGATTATGAAATACGACACCACCACATATTCAGTCATGAGCAGCACCGCAACAAAACCGGATGTCATTACCGTGAACGGTGTAACCATGGTTCCCCTGGTTTCGAAATTCGCTGCATCACCCGTGACCGGGGCTGCTCCCCTGAAGATTTCCTTCACGGATCAGTCAACAGGATCACCGACATTCCTGAATTATGATTTCGGTGACGGGATCAATGCCACGGGGCCAAACCCGGTCCATATTTACCAGTTCCCGGGTGTCTATACGGTAACCCAGTCAGTTTTCAGGTTTGACCGCAACAGCGGGTTGATGCTGAACAATACGTCGGTTATGAACGGCATGATAGTCGTTAATTGAGCATCAGGGAAAAATCTTTTTTGTTGACGGCGATACTCTTACCAATAAGTTCCTTTTCCAATCTCCTGGCGTATGCTCATTTTTTCTCATCCCATATGGGTCGTCGATCGCATCACTACCCGATACTCTCAATGTCTCCAGGGATCAGGGAACAAAATGAAATGAACCGCGTACGAAATAAAAAAAATAGTCATCGGCGCTTACGTCTTGACCGCTGTTGTGCCAGGTGTGGCTTGTTTCAGGATAAAACCGGCGCCCAGGCCGCCTCTTGCAGGGGGACGATGCAGGCATCAGGTGATCAGATGCCATCCAGTTCACCCGGTATGGAACTGGGAGTGCTTTCTGACAGAAACATTCTGGGAAGCCCCCTGCCTGCCACCGGGCAGGAAGTCCTGAACAGGATGATATTCGGGAGGCAGCCTAAATATCCGGGTCCATTAACCTGGCATTTTCACACGATTTTCCGTCGTATCATGCCGGGTATAAGGTGAATGATCAAAGGAACATTTCGTTGAGCGGTGCGGGAATTGGATCCCCCAGGAACCTCTGGAAAAATCAAACGCGGAAAAGGTACTGGTCAAGCCAGTTCAGTTCCTCCTGCACCTTCCGGAGCTGGGCCGGGTAGGTTTTCATGTGATGTGGCTGGTTTCTGAACAGGATAAATCTCACGGGCGCTGTGCTTCCCTCTTTATAAGCCCGGTACGTTACCCAGGCACTTGCGGGAGCAACTGAATTGTCATTCGTCCCGATCATCATCAGGAGCGGAGTCTTAACATCACTCGCATGATAAATGGGAAGCACCTGCTGGAATGCAAATGGATCCTGGAAAGGACTCTTATTATAATACATCTCGTCCATCACGATCCCATTCGTATTGGCCACCTGGGAATTTTCATCAACGGTCCCTGCCCCGGCAATCGCCGCTTTTAGTGTGGGGTCTTTTGTAATCAGGGCAAGCGTCAGCATTCCACCATTCGACCACCCAGTCACACCCACACAAGACCTGTTGATGATTCCCATACTGGCAAGGTGATCGGCCCCGGTTTCAAGGTCCATCACCGGGAGGTCATAGTAATGTCCACCTTCGATCGATCGTGCGAAATCAAACCCGAAGTTTGTACCACCGTGGTAATTCACCGAAAGTGTGACTGCTCCCCGGTCCGTGATCAGGTGATAGGGGAACTCCCATGTATCGCGCCAGCTGTCGAAATCAGCGTAATTCGGTCCGCCATGGATGACCAGCACAAGCGGATACAGTTTTCCTGCACCATATCCCGGAGGGTAGCGTATGACCCCCTGGACCGTATCACCGTCCGCTCCTTTCCATTCAGTTACTTCAGAGGAACCGAGTGGTTTTTTTACCAGATCATGGTTCAGATCTGTCAGTTGTACTGGATCAACGATGGTTGCATTATCCAGGTTTGCCCGGAAAAACTGGGGAGGTGATCTCGCCGAGTTATGGTCGTATACCAGATTTGTCCCGGTCCTGTCGGTCTCAACAGCAAAGATATTCCCCTGGTGCTTCCCGCTGAGCAGGGTCATCTGCCAGCCGGTATCGTTTTTTATCACCCGTGCTATTTTAGGATTGGAACCATCCCCCAGGAGGACGATGGCACCCCCGTTGAACGGGTTCACCTCGATATCGTTGTTGAACAGATCGATCAACAGACCGCGGGACCAGTTGAGCGGCACTTCCTCTATGGTGCCAGTCACCGGTGAACAGGCGAGAAGGTCTGATGTGTATTCAACGGGGTAGCGTAAACCGCCGTTTTGCATCCGTTCAATATAGACGACCGAGCTGTCCGGTGACCAGGCAAACTGGTTTATATCCTGGTATCCCTCCACCAGCGAGAAGAGTTCTCTCTCCTGCCCGGTGCGGGTATCGAGGAGGACGTACCGGAATCTGGCCCCGGTCTGCCAGGATTCAGAATCCAAAGACGCCTTGTATATCACATACCTGCCATCAGGGGAGGGCTCCCAGATGGTGATCACGTCCTTGTTTCCCGTGAGAGGGGCAATTGTGCCATCATGTAATGAATAGGTCTTCAGGATTACCGGTACAGGGGTTTCACCGACGATAATCACATCTCCAGTACCGGCCGGGGGTACGTACTTATCCGGTGTGCCTGGAAAGATCAGGCGGTCTGTCCCAAGCCAGGAAAAACCGGCGGCTATTTCATCAGTTCCGTTGTCCAGGCGGGTGGTCTTTAAGTTGTTGAGATTTGTAAGATATAAGGTTGCAACTCCTCCAGAACGGGGCATTGCAGCATAGGCAACATGAAATCCGTCAGGTGAGAGGGCATAGGAGATGACCGATTCCGAAGAATTAGAAATCGCAACTTCGGTATTGGATCGCACATTGATATACATCAGGGTTCCGTTTCCCTTCGGCGGGATAAGGTCTGTCCCGAGGGTTTTGATGTACAAGAGGTTCACACCATCCGGTGACAGGGTGAAATGGCCAGGTTCTTCCATCAGGAGAATGTCAGCCGGGACGAGAGTTTTGGCTCCTTCCGCAGAGACGGGGTGCAATAGTACAACTCCAATCGCCAGCAGTACGAGCAGGAGCAATTTTTTTTGCAACATCATGTTGACTCACCCATTTTTTTTGGTCGATTGTTCTATCTCTGACAATCAACACCTCAAAATTTAAAGGTGATGGAGTGAATGAGACGTTAGTTGTGAGCAGTCCTGCGATTGATCCGGCCGGGTTGGAAAGTCAAAATAGAAACAGTTATATCTGGGACTCCCTTACACGGCGTATTAACTATCTCTGGTGGTGTGTATGGTGCAAAGATGTGCTCATCGGTATCAGGTATTGCTGTTGCTGGTAGTGGGGTTATTCCTGATTATTATTCCCACGCCTGTGAGTGGGAGTTTGAATCCGGTTTTAATGGGCGACATATTCCACCAGGCTTCTGCCTGGGGGTGCGTGGGCATGTCTGTCGGCGGTGCTCCGGGAGTTGTTACTGTTGTGGCAGATAAGCAAACTTCGGGCAACTTGCTCATCAAAGCGAATTCTTTTACGGCAAACTCTGACGGCACCGTGTGGTATGCTGCCAATTCGTATCCTGTCACGGAATCTGGATCGTCGCAGGCAGTTAATTTCCAGTACAGCGGGCTTCAGGCTGCACTGGTCAACGGCGTCATCTATGTCTTTACACAAAATTCTCCCACACTTCTCGATTTAAATTCAGGAATTATCACCGGGGGTGCACAAAGTGGGACGATGAACTGGGCAACGGCAAAGTCAGTTCAATATTCAATCCCGGGTGAGGGAATGTCGATGTTTAAAGCATTACCCTATTCAGGTGGGATTTACCTTGTTTCCCAGCAGAAAAACAATGGCGTCTCTGTTCTTGACATCTCCCTGATATCCGGGGAACAACTGGGGGCTTCATCCGGCACCATCATCCCCACTGAGGTCTGCCAGGTTGAAAATTCATCGGGTTTCCTGGTCCCTGATTCACAGATTTACAGTGCGTTGATCACCACCTGGCCTGGCACAAACGATACTATCATCGTGGGGACCAGTGACTCGGGCGGCCAGGTCTACTCCTGGTATATCAATCCGGATAACCCGCAGGAACGAGGAGAGACGCTGTTGTTCTCTACCTCTGATCTGAAGGCCTACTTTGATTCACATCTGTCTTCAGTCGCCCTGTTCCAGGGATCATCCCCGGGGGACCCGACCGGAATACATGACCTGGTCGTGGTCGGTTTTGAATATGATAATACAGATTATTACCCGCCAAAGACAACGGGATCGACTTTCTGTGCTGACCTGACGAAGATTGGAACGCCGGGATATGCCTGGATCAATGAAAATATCAATATTAATGATGAGATGGGACAATATTATGCGACTCCGGGTATCTGTACGATGTACTCAACCCTGCCAATCGCCAGTTCAAACGGAAAACTGCGCACAAATATGTTATTATTTGACATGTTGCAGACAACGAATATTCTTGGTCAACAGGTATCAATCCTGACTGGAGGATCCCTGGAATCTGATATCCTGGTCCCTGATCCCGGTCCTGCCGGGAATTTTGACACTCTCACATCGTTCGACACCTATGGGAACCTTGCCCTTCCGGTTGGATTTATCGATGGTATCCCGCCAATCGCGTTGAACGGGCATGACCTGGACCCGGCGGATGTAGATTCGAAGGTCATTTTAGTCCAGACCGATACACAGGAGACTGACTCGAGCGGCTCTACCGAATCGAGTGTCTCTGCCGGATTTAACGGTGAATCTGATAATGGAATGAACGGGGTCGGTGCCTCCTGGGAGCAGACTGTCAAGCAGACGACCACCGCCTCTACTGGATTTTCAACAACGATGACCGATACGTTTGGGCTCGATGCAGAAGGAGGAAACGACTACGCCTACATGATCTATCTGGCCCCCCAGTTCATGACCCAGCGATTCTATGATTACGATATCAACGGTAATCCTCCTGCATCCGGAGATGCGAAGACGATCTACATCACCTACCCGGACCCGGATACACCGTACAAGTATTTCTTCCAGGGGTATTCCATTACCACTCCCCCGGATACCGGCTGGCTTGCGGGTGCCCTTAAAAGTCCGTCCTATAACAATTTTGATGACTGGAACTGGACAACAATGACCGGTGGCTGGCATAACCGGGACTGGAGCCAGAGTACGCAGAACAATAACCTCTTTACGGTCTACAAGTTTGAACAGGATATTGAGTTCCAGAATGGCGGGAGCCAGACGACCACGTACGATATGACCGATTCACTCTCCCATAGCTACGATGTAGAAACAAAGATCAGTACAGATGCGAAGATTTTCGGGTTTGGCGGCTCGAATGAGATAACGTACGACCAGGAGAGCGGGGTCACCAACAGCATCCAGAAAGGACTTGAATTTTACTGGTGCATGGCAATGCCGGATAACGGGGGAAGCGGGTACCAGACTGTTGTGATCGAGCCCCAGATTATTAACCCGATCGTTGGAGCCGGAGCAGTACCCTGGGCCCCTGGTACGTATGCTCCTTATCAACCCTGGTTGATCACCTACAACCTGGTTGAAGCAGATATGACCCCCGGAACGCCACCCGCTCTCAGGGTCCAACAGCTCGCTACCGGGGTTGATCCACTTCTGTCGGGAACGATCACGATGACCCCGGCATCACCGAAGAAAGGGGATGTCGTTACGTTTAGAGCGGACCCGACACCCGGGTATGTCTTTTCTCACTGGAAAGCCTGGGGCGTGGACCTGGACGATGTCAGTTCCTCTACAGTTACAGGACAAGTCATTACCGATATCTCCACGGTACGGGCGTACTTTGAGCAGTCAGAAAGTGGCCGGATTACCGCTGCAGATTTCGTGATTCCACCAGAACCCGCCGCAGCAAGTGTGGCGATCACGGGAAAAATCCCCGATGGACTCACCTGGGCGGTAGCGATGGGCGTTCAATACCCGCTTGATGTAACCACAGGATCTGCCGACTTTTTATTCGGCCCAATGGTAGGGAATCGAACCGTACTGTCACCGTACGAGATCCTCTTCACTACAAAGAATAAAAAGAATGAAACGTCTCAATTGAGATTGAACTTCAATACGAAGACCTGGACATTCTCTTCCCCGCAGACCCGGAACCTGGGTGACTCGGTCCTCGGAACTCATGTTGTCAGACTTGGACTATCAGGCAAAGGTTTTAGAGCAGCAGAAGAGCTTCCCCTGGCAGGTACTGAGGTGGTATCATGGACCGGAGGGGACCCCCCGATCACCAATGATCTCTTCTCATTCGATAAAAATACGATAATTTCGAGTAACCTCACGTTCCAGGGTGTGAACCAGGGCAGGAGTACATTCCAGATCAGGGGGGCAGGACTCACCAACGGAACGGTTGATCCTTCGGTACCGGTTACCCTGACCATAAACCAGGTGAAGGTTTTGTTTGACAATGCAACGAAGTCAGATAATTCCGTGTATACCTATACGAAATCACAAGGAGATCTCTTTACGGTCCTCATCCTTGATTCGAAGTCGAAGACCTGGCAGGTGGATATGAATGGAAAGCGTCTGACCCATTCCACCTGGCCTGAAGATATACCCATCGGTCTCCAGATCGGAGCGGCAGCGGCACGTGTGACCGTTCACCCGGATATCACCGCAAACCTGCATAAAAAGAAGGCAGAACCTATCCAGGCAGATTTCACGGCAGTTCCAAAGACCGGTACTTCACCACTTTCGGTACAATTCTCGGACCTTTCAAGTGGTGATCCCACAACATGGAGATGGGAATTTGGCGATGGCTCATCATCCGGCAGCGAGGCCCCAGGTCACATTTATACATCAGGAGGGACCTATGATGTCACCCTTACGGTGGGGAGCGTTGCCGGGTCCAGTACCGTTAAAAAATCGAATTTCATTTCTGTTAATCAGTCACCCGGGCCATTCCTCGCGAATTTCACGGTCTCACCAACGAATGGCATGGCTCCCATGACGGTTGAATGTACCGATAAGTCCATCGGAAATCCGACCACGCTGGTCTACAATTTCGGGGACGGAACGAATGTGACCGGGCCAAATCCTACCCACACCTACCGGTTCCCCGGCGTCTACACGATTAGCCTGTCAATCATGAAATATGACACTACGACAAATTCTCTCATCGGCAGCACCGCAACAAAACCGAATGTCATCACGGTGAACAAGGTACCGGTGGTCCCGCTGGTCGCGAAATTTGCCGCATCACCGGTCAACGGGACTGCTCCCCTGAAGGTTTCCTTTA
>CAIJED010000185.1 GCA_903819595.1 uncultured Methanomicrobiales archaeon
AAGCCAAGTGGGCGAACCGTTGTAGTTGGATAACTTTTGTTGTATTTCTGATAATATACCAACTCCTCTCCTTGCTTATCCGTAAATAATGATCGGCTTCGAGAAGCGACCAGATAATAAGCATCAATGTAGTGCAAATATTTAAACACTACCAGATAACAAAAAAAGTGCTAGAATAACTCTGCGAACATAATTTTACGCATTAAATTTTATGGGGAAGCGGTTTCGTACCTCGCACTACTGACAGGAGAGTAGTTAAAAATGGCACGCGGATCAATGAAAACATCATGCGGTTCCGTTCGTAAGCGGTCGTCACCCATGATTCCGTATGAAAAAATTCAGGGGATTTCCAATTACCACAGGGTTCCTCCCCTGGTACGCATCAAATCCTGAATTCCTAATAGCCATTACCGCTGCGATGGTTGATGATCGGATATCGTTACCTATCAGGGCAATCGGAGTTCTAGGTTGTTTAACAGGATCCCTTCGGGGATGATACTCCATTCGGCCCGTTAATACAGAACGAATGGCATTCCAGGGAATATTTACCGATACGACTCAAAAACCAACATGACCAGGAAAAAATCTATAAAATGACGATAGAGATGCAGACACGGGGAAGTGATACATAAATTTAATAGAGAGTTACACAAAGCTGAAAATAATTCAGGTTCTCCCATATGAAAATATTTGACTGGATTTTCAGAAACCCCCACGGCACATCTGAAGAACTGAGTATCTACGGCTATTCCCAACTCATGGATAGTAACTACGAGGAAGCCATCAGCTTTTTTGAAAAATCAATCGAACTCGATCCTGGATACAACTATGCATGGAACGGGAAGGGACTGGCATTCAGTGCCCTTGACCGTGACGATGAGGCACTCGAATGTTATAAACGATCTCTGGAAATCAGTCCGAGGATGAAAGAGGCCTGGAAAAACAAGGCAACATCATTACGTAAGATTGGGACCAGGAGCGATAAGCTCATCTCGTTCCTCGAAGCAATCGAGGCGGTCAACGTAGCACTGAGAATAGACCCTGGCTACCTTGGGGCGCTGCATGAAAAGGGACTCATCCTCACGTACATGGAGAAAACAGAAGATGCCATCCACATTTTCGACCGGATTAATGAGATTGATCCCGGATACGAGTACCCGTGGAACCTGAAAGGAGACTTTTTCTATAAACAGGGAAAGCATGAGGCGGCCCTTGCATGTTACGAAAAAGCCCTGAAACAGGATCGGTACAACCCCAGACTCTGGGTATCGAAGGGAATTGTCATGTCAGATCTGAACATGGCAGACAAGGCAATCGACTGCTTCAACAGGGCATTAAGAATCGACCCCGAATACCAGGAAGCGTGGCTGAACCTGGGCAGGGCATTCCGCAAAAATAAGCAGTTCGTTAATGCGATCGAGAGCTTCGGGAAGGCAGGTGAACTGAACCCCGATAACGCGGAGCATGGTGAGCACATCGCCCAGACATGGGTACAAATGGGGAATGACGCACTGTTCCATACATCTAAATTTGAGGAGGCGGTCAGGAACTATGATAACGCCCTCTCTTATTCTCCTGAAAACACTGAAGCCTGGTTTAACAAAGGGATTTCACATAAAAAACTCGGGGACTACGAAGCAGCACGGCATTGTTTTGAGAAAGTTGTTGCCTTGTCTCCTGACACAGCGGATGCATGGTATGAACTGGGTATCATCCTTGAGCAATCTGAAGAATATCAGAAATGTATCCGGAGTTTCTTAAAGGCAGTCAGGTATGACCCGTCGCATTTCGAGGCCTGGCTCAATGCCGGGCTGGTCCAGTTAAAGATCAATGAACCTGATAAAGCGATAAAATGTTTCAATGCGGCCTTGCAGCTCCGCCGGTCATCACCCGTCGCATGGTATAACATGGGGAATGCACAGAAGGCCTGTGGAAATATTCAGAGATCAGAGCAGTGCTATAAGGAAGCACGTTCCCTGATTGAGAAAATGATCTGACGGGTAATCTCAGAACCGGGGTGGCAACGTCAGAAACATTCTGGACCCTGGCAAGTATCGTGGATACCCTGGTTAACCTATCCCTGGCGAATTTGTTTCAAAAATCCATCATTCACCAGATCGCAAGACAGGGGAATTACTGGTGTCTGTTAAAAAGCGTTATTTATCCGGTCCCGTGAATTCGGGTCATCTCTATGTTGAGTCTTCCAGGTCTCAATCCGGACCTGGAAAATGCAGATTTTGCCTTTCTATGCAATCCGATAGTGGTGCGATCCAGCGATATTATACCGACCGTTTCACACCTTTCGCCAGCCGCTCACACATCCTGCGAAGTTGGGGAGTGATGTCATTTTTGTCAAGGAGGACTTCGATAATGGACAGTTCTTTCGATTCCTTAGATTTAGATAGCGCCATGGTAAGTTCATCTTCAGTTGTCACCTGGTAACCCTTGCCCTTCCCGATAATATCCGGAATCCGGTGATACCGCCAGGGTGCGACATCATTGAACAGGCCGTCTATCATGGGGCGCTCGGTCCCGAACCCACGATTATTCAGAACTATCACGATGGGGTCCATCTGGTACCGGGCAGCGGTAGACAGCTCCATCCCTGTCATCTGGAATGCCCCATCCCCCACGAGGACCAGGGGTCGGAGGTCGGGGTGTGCGGCTTTGACACCGATAGCGGCGGGGACCGAGAACCCCAGGGATGAGTAGTAGATGGGACAGAGGAACTGGTGTGGCCTGGGAATCGTGATTGCCATCGCCCCCATCGCTGCGTCCCCGACATCTGCAATAACGACGTTCGATTCATCTACAAAGGAATCGATTGCAATGAAAAATCGCTCTGCCGTTATTTTTGCATGGGTTGGGCAATATGAGATTTTTCTCAAAGATTGGGCATGAGGAGTACCTCGGAGGTCGTGGGGGTGGAATTGCTCTACAGGCAATTCCGCAATGGCACTCAGTCCTGATCCGCCATATACCTCGGAACCGATGCTGCAGGTATCGCCGGACAGAATAATCATCCGGCCCGGGTCCAGTACCGCGGTATTTGCCCCGAGGTTTACATCGTTTAATATGACCCCAAGGACAAGGAGACAGTCACTTGCTTCAACATACGCTCGTACCTGCTCATCTCCAATGACACCCGCATACACCCCGAGGTACAGGGAACTGGTCTCATCAACCACCGATTTGCCTAGCATTGAGGAGACAACAGGGATATTTGCCTTCTCTGCAAGGGCCTGCACGAACGGGCTGATATTGTGCCGTGCGATCTCCTCCCCGGCCCAGATGACCGGGTGGGATGATCCATTCACCCGTGACACAATCTGGTCCAGGACTCCCGGTGGAATACGAACATTATTGTGACCGGTTGATTGGACCGAATGGGTATCCGGTGCATTCCCGGGAACCATGGCGACAATATCCCTGGGTAGTTCGATGTAACCAGGTCCCTTCTTATGGACAATTTCCGCAAGGACACGGTCAATTTCCCCATATGCATGTTCAGGATCCCGGAGTTCAGTTGAGGCGACGGTGATGCGTTCGAAGATTTTATACTGGTCGTTATATTCCCTGACTTTATGGTGAAGAAGTGCGAATTTTTCGCGCTCCTGCCAGCCAGGAGCACCGGCAATGACCAGTACCGGGGATTTTTCTGCATAGGCCTCGGCCGTGGTATTGATGACTTTGAACCCGCCGACATTGTACGTTACACATACGACCCCAAATCCATGGGTTCTTGCATAGGCGTCTGCGGCGAACCCTGCACCCTGTTCATCACAGGTATTGATCACCTGGAGCGGGCTCCCGGATAGCAGGGCATAGAAATTCAGGATATAATCTCCGGGCACCCCGAAAACATGCCTGGCTCCGACTTCGTAAATCCGTTGAATCAGGTATTCGCCAATACTCGGGTGATGACCCATGCCCATTTTCTTATCCATGTGAATACAGAGGTCAGAGAAATATATAGGTTTTAAGATAACATCCCAACTGACCGCCTTCGTCAATTGATAATCAGATCGCTCATGACTGCATGGAGCATGTGAATTCGGATGCCGGGATAGACCGGTATCGTTTCGATGTGAGGTCAACAATGAATGATCCTTTCCTTTTAAAGCGATCGTCGACAGCTTTTCACAATGACAAATACCAGGCGCCCTGAACTGAGAAGACTGAACGCGGATGCCTCAGCTTGAACACATCTCTTTACAGTTGATACGCG
>CAIJED010000186.1 GCA_903819595.1 uncultured Methanomicrobiales archaeon
ACGGCCATGATGAGCAACAGTGCAATTCCAAACTGTGCAGGGTTCAAAATAATTGAGTGAATCGATGTTTCCCCTGAGAACATCAGTTCCGGGATGCAATAACAGACTGCGGCGATGATCACACCGGCAAAGAGAATACGGGTCATCACACGGTTTTTAAATGCCTTTTCCATGGCATTTCCCATGCCCTTCATCAGAAGTCCCATCAGGAGGGCAATGATCGCACCAAGGATACCGAGAATAATCGCGTAGATTACGTAGAGGACGGAGATCTGATCGATGGGTGGGAATGCCAGTAAACTGGCAAATGACTGCAACCCGAGCAGTGAGAAGAAGAGGAACCCGATAATCCCTGCGAGCAGGTTCCAGGCCAGGAATTTCAGCGCATCTTTATTGCCAACGTTGAACTCCGTGGCAAACACGGCAGTAAAGATGGGACTCCCGATGATACCGTTATACGCGGATGCCAGCGCGGCAACGTCAAATCCAAGGGCGGCCTCGTTGATGATTTTTAATTTCTTCCGGGTCCAGGCGGAAATTTCTATGATAAGAAATGCTACTGGACCTTCTGGTCCTACGCTGGCCCCGGAATAAAGGGAGAAGAATGAGGAGAGCAGGGTACCCGGGAATATTTTATAGTTCCCGTGCTCTCCGTCTCCCTTCATGGATTCAGAAAACCCACCATGGATCACATCGGGTGCATGTAAGTATTTCAGGCAGAGGCCGACCGCCAGGGTAAACAAAATCACCCCAACCGGGATTGTCCAGCGGTTGGCTTTCACAAACTCGTTCATCCAGATAACGGTATTCAGTGACTCATACGTTTTTAGCCAAAGCGTCGTAAAAGCGATTGCAATTACCGCAATGAGAATAATCTGCCATATTTTAGGGGTGATATTTTTTGGGGAGTGGTGCTCATTCGTCAATTGGGAAACCGTCCTGTAACTTTTTATCCCTATCGCGTACTATTTCTCTCTTTGTTGTTATCGCTTTCTGGATTCATGGCGTTACAGAAATATTCCAGTAATCAATTCCGGATCTCCTGAATTATAATTGCTGGTGATTCCTGCGCCTTGCGAGGGAGTCTCCTCCTGCCCGGCAAAATTCGTGTTACCCGGGAATTATGATCAGCAAGACCGTATTACCGGGAGATTTCCCGGGCGATGAGCATGCCAGGGATACATTTTCTGGAAACGAAATATCAGACCCCTGATGAGGACAAATCCGGTTGCTCGTCTGATGTGGAGGATTTTTCATCACTGTTGACAAGACGACCCCGTCCGGAATTTCTCTTGCGTTTCAGACAGTTGAAATACTAAACAATCGTATAATCATAGTTAGATTTTTGGATTTCCCAGGTGACTTTTCTTATGGCTGATATTATTTGTCCGAACTGTAAATCAAAAGATACTGAGTTTGACGACCTGGTTACGACCGAAACCGGACAGATGATCGCGAAGTGTCATTGTAATGCCTGCCAACACAAATGGGACTCACCATTTGGATTATGACCCCGGGGTCATATTTCAGTGAAGATCACCTTTCCGGTCACTGGCCTCGTATCGGTGACTACCTGCATTAGAATACCCGGATTTTTTTAAACCGCACGCAATACCGAAGGTCCCTGTTGCAGTTCATCCGGACATATCAATCATCAGGTCCCGCACCCCCGGCAGGTGATGGGGGGACGAATTTTGGCCCGTTTTTACAGGTGGACTATTTGGCGCCCTTATGCAGATCACATCATGTTTCATGACCATCTGTCCTGTGTTCCGTCTACTTCCGTATCACCATTCGACATAACGAACGGATTGCCGATAAACAGGTACAACCGGTAAGGACAAAAATACCAAAACAATTAACTAAACCTATATAAAGATCCGCTTATAATTTAGAGATATGCCATTTGGTAAATTCAAGTCTCTTGTCCCGTATATCCTGGAAGACACGCCCGTCCCGGTCTTTCTTCAGCCGGGGGGGGTTGCGATCCCGGAGTACCGCGAAAAACCCTATTATGTTGTGTTGTCTGTGGACTTTGGGAACACGGTGACAGATTGCATTATCGTCGGTACGAACCTTGAAACTGGGATCACGTATACCATCAATTCGACGACCCGCCTGACTTACAAGATCCGGGCCCCGAAAGAAGGAGAAAAGGTGTTAGGCCATTCATTCGAGGGGATCCCGATCTCCCAGGGTGCCGTAATCGATTTTATTAAGGAGATTGTCCGTCATTCTATCAGGGAATCGCATATTGACCCCGATAAAGACCTCGATTTTGTTGTCTATTGTACTGGTCTTGTCGGTAAATGGAATTCTTCGGCTGATGCCAGTGCATTCATTACCGGAATTGCAAAGGGATGTATGGATGCTGGCATTCCAAATTCCAAGTTTACACCGCCGATGACCAAAAAATCACTTCATGCAGATATCCAGAAATACAGCCTTGCGGATAAAGTGACGTTTTGCGGTTCGATCGCGGGTGCGGTGCCTATCTCGGGAATATCCGGTAAACAGGATATTGCGAATGATATGGAGGGGGACCTTGGTATGGCCGGGATTAAAGAAGGTGCTCTTCATTCTCCCGTGGATTTCAGGAACCCCTGTATATCGGTTGATTTTGGGACAATCCTTGATGGAAGGATTACCGGTCCCGCAACCGACGATGAAAAACACCCGTATTCCTCAACAATAGGCTGCTTTGTCGGATTAGGTGGGATCATTGCCGATGTGATGGTGAGGGGTACCGGTGAAGTGAATCCATTGTATGGGAGTGCGCATGAATTTCTGGGAGACAAGATCGAGACCGGTTGGCTTTCGAAGGGCGAAAAAGGCATTGTAAAAGAATACGTTGACCAGATACATGAGTATATCAATATATCAGTAGTACCCCGTGGAACCTCGCATTTTGGGATCGTGCCGTTAGATGAGGATATTTCATCCAAAGCGGGGGTGACGATCATCGGGGTTGACAGCGGTCAGAATTTCAGCAACAAGGAGACGATCCAGATGCTTGGCGCGGATATTTACAAGCAGCAGGGCAAGAAAACTCTTTCCGAGGTGATCGACCGGGTCTGCTCAAGAATCGCGCTCAGGGCACTTGACGTGGCGATAGACAATCATCTTGTGGATGCAAATTCTGCGATTGGGTTTTCGGGGAGAGCTGCCATGTCAGGAAGAAAACCTGAGTACATCATCGAAGGGATCCGGGACCGTAATGTATACAAGGACCCGATGGAACGTGTCATATTTGTCGCCAGTGCCCTTCCGAGGGGGGCATCCCTGATGGCGAGGTGCATGGCATCACTTGGCAGGCCTGAAAAACCGATTGGCGGTCAAAGAGGAGG
>CAIJED010000187.1 GCA_903819595.1 uncultured Methanomicrobiales archaeon
CTTCAGTGCTGTCAATGAGAGTTTTAATTAAATCTTCAAGATTATAGACCATTTCTTCGAAAACCATTGACCCACTGAGCAGATCTGTTTGGAACCCGGATGGCTGTAAGGCGGCCGCAACACTGCCCTGCTCAAAATGGGTAAGATAGAGGATAAATTCTTTCTTGCTATGTCCTTTGAACTTTGCTTCCTGTATTGCATCAATCACATGTTGTAGGTTGGTGAGTAATTTTCCGAATGTAGATGCCTCAATTTTATGATCAGTGACAATCTTACCGCTTATTATGAGCCAAATTTTTTTGGACTCATTATTATTCATAAGATACGGTTATATCATAAACTATAATAAATCCGTAGATTTCCCCGGACCAACACATGTCTGGCTATCCCACACTGGTTATACCCACATTGCAGGTCTGCTACCTTTATCCTCTCGAAATTCCCATCCGATTGATAAGATGGGGATTTCATGAAGGTGGCATTAACAATCGTGCGACGAATCGTATCATTCATTTCTACCGCATCGGGGCGTGAATAAATGCCTGTAGATCACCGCGAAATCGCATTTGAAAAGGCCATTGAATGGTACCTCATTAAGCATGGCGGGTACCTGAATGGAAACAAAGAAGCATTCGATCCGGTTCGGTGCCTTGACCCATCGGTATTAATTCCCTTCATCAAAGAAACGCAGTCGAAAGAATGGAATTACCTCGCAAACCTCCAGAAAGACCGGGCAGAGCAGGTCCTCCTCGATGAGCTGGGTAAGGCCCTTGACTCACCCAACGAAGGGTGCCTCAGTGTCCTCCGCCACGGGTTCAAATGCTTCGGAAAACTGTTCAGGGTCGCATACTTCGCACCGGCAAGAGGGCTCAACCCGGAAATATTGGAGAAATATAAGGCCAATCGACTCACTATCACCCGCCAGGTGAAGTACTCTGAAAAGCACAACAATTCCCTGGATATCGTTCTCGCCCTCAACGGATTGCCGGTTGCAACAATTGAACTAAAAAACCCAATGAGCGGTCAGACCTACGAAAATGCCATTAAACAATACAAGTTCGACCGGGATCCTAACGATCTGATCTTCCAGTTCAAAAAGAGGGCACTGGTCCATTTCGCGGTTGACCCCGATGAAGTGTACATGACCACGAAGCTCGCCGGTGGCTCGACCTATTTCCTCCCCTTCAATAAAGGAAACGAAGGCGGAGCAGGAAATCCTCTTAATCCAGGAAACTACAAGACTGCCTATCTCTGGGAAGAAGTCCTTACCCGGGACAGTTTCCTTGACATCCTTTCGCGGTTCGTAAACATCCAGGTCGAAGAGGTGAAGGTCGGCAAGAACAAGGTCAGGAAGGAATCGCTCATCTTTCCCCGGTATCACCAGCTCGGTGCCGTCCGGAAACTCGTCACTGATGCAAAATCCCGGGGGACCGGGCATAACTATCTCATCCAGCATTCTGCAGGAAGCGGTAAGAGTAACACCATCCCCTGGCTCGCCCACCGGCTCTCAACCCTCCACAATGCACAGGACAAGAAAGTCTTCGATTCGGTCATCGTTGTGACAGACCGGCTTGTCCTTGACCAGCAGCTCCAGAACACCATCTACCAGTTCGAGCATAAGCAAGGGGTCGTCCAGAAGATCGATGAGAACTCAACGCAGCTTGCCGGGGCACTGGCATCGAAGGCACCAATTGTTATCACGACACTCCAGAAGTTTCCGTTCGTCACCGAGAAGATCGGCGGGCTTCCCAACAACAAATATGCGGTCATCGTCGATGAGGCCCACAGCTCACAGGGAGGGCACAGTGCGACAGAACTGAAAGGGGTGCTGGCGCATGCAGCAATCCATGAAGAAGCCGCACAATATGCCGCC
>CAIJED010000188.1 GCA_903819595.1 uncultured Methanomicrobiales archaeon
GCCTTTACCCCACAACGTTAACGCGTCCTAAATCTCTTGTTGAAGTTGCGGGTTACCCGTTTATTTATCACCAGTTGAAGCTCCTCAAAGAGAAAGGGGTAAAGGAGGTCGTATTATGCGTGGGAAAGTACGGCGATTTGATCATCGATTACGTGGGCGATGGAGAGCAATGGGGAATTAACGTCCAATATTCGCGTGATGGGCCGTCTCTTCTTGGAACCGGAGGTGCGATAAAGAATGCACTGGCCCTGGTCCCTGACAATTTTATGATTATGTACGGGGACTCTTACCTGGATACTGATTTTTCGGCGGTCTCTGATACGTTTACCCGGGAAAAATTACCGGTACTGATGACCATTTACCATAATACTGACAGGTACGATAAAAGCAATATTTCGATGAAAAACGGAAAGATAGTAAAATACGACAAAATTAATAGAAACCCGGAGATGGAATTTATCGATTACGGCCTGATGGTCGTAAGAAAAGAAATTTTTGGGCCCTGCCCGCCTGATATTCCATTCGATCTTTCTGTTGTTCTGTCGGAAATGGTTGAAAAAGGACTCGTGGCAGCGTTCGTCGTCCCGACACGTTTTTACGAGATCGGGTCCCCCGCAGGGATTGACGAAACAGGGCAATATATTTGTAATCGGAAGAAGAATAACAATTAAGGGAAATAGGATGGCTGATACCTCGTATATCGATTCATTCCTTCAGGATTCGGTGGAAATTATCCGGCAGATTGATCGGATGCAGATCCTGAAAATGTCGGAGATCCTCCAGGAAATCAGGAAAAACGAAGGCCGTTTATTCATTCTCGGTGTCGGCGGCGGGGCAGGTCATGCATCCCATGCCGTGAATGATTTCCGTAAAATAGCGGGCATTGAATCATACACCCCGACCGACAATGTTTCGGAACTAACCGCCAGGATCAACGATGACGGGTGGGATACCTCGTATGCAAACTGGCTCAAAGGTAGCAGGATAACCGTAAAAGATGGTATCCTTGTTTTATCAGTCGGAGGCGGAAATGCTGAAAAAAATATCAGCGCGAACCTCGTACATGCATTGCAGTTTGCAAAAATGAAAGGTTTAAAAATTATAGGGATTGTCGGCCGCGACGGAGGGTATACTGCAAAGGTGGCTGATGCGTGTGTAATTATTCCTACGGTAAACGAAAAAACCATAACCCCGCAGACTGAATCATTCCAGGATGTAATCTGGCATCTCCTGGTATCCGACCCGGCAATACAGAAATTTGAAATGAAATGGGAGAGCACCAGATAACAGGATACCATGGGGAAGGCGATATATTTTGACCGTGATGGTGTGATTAACCGGCTGGTGATCAACCCGTTAACCGGGGAGTATGAACCCCCGCATAACCCCGGACAACTGGTCCTGTTTCCATGGGTGATTGAAGCGCTCAGAGATCTGCAGAGGGCCGGGTTCGATTTTTTTCTTGTCTCAAACCAGCCGGATCACGCAAAAGGAAAAGTCTCGTTAGAGGAGATCCATGCAGTTCATCAGAGACTTGAGCAGATATTAACCACGGAAGGAATCCATTTCAGGGATTTTTATTACTGCTTCCACCATCCGAAAGGAATTAAGCCCGGGTTTTCCTACGATTGTGAATGCCGGAAACCAAAACCCTATTTTCTGATTCAATCCGCAAAAAAATACAGGATTGACCTTTCTCATTCGTGGATGATCGGTGATCGCGATACTGATATCGAATGCGGTACTGCTGCGGGAGCAACGACAATTCTTATCGAGGAACCATGTTCAGAACAGTACCGGGGTATAAGCAAACCTGATTATATTGTGAAAAATCTTAAAGAGGCATCAGATCTAATACTTACCATGACATCAAGCGGGAATAAAGGGTGAATCACATGACTGGGATAGAAAAGTTCGGGATCAAGCTCTACGCAGACGGCGCTGACCTTGATGGAATGATCGAGGAATATAAAAAAGGCATCGTCAGTGGATTTACTACAAACCCAACACTAATGAAAAAAGCCGGGGTAAAAAAGTACGAAGATTTCGCACGGGCGGCGCTTGAGGCAATTCCTGATCTTCCCATATCGTTCGAGGTGTTTTCGGATGATTTTCCAGGAATGGAACGGGAAGCGAGGAAAATTGCCGGATTAGGATCGAATGTCTACATAAAGATCCCTGTTACCAACACAAATGGGGAAAGCAGTGCCCGGCTGATAAATAAATTGTCACATGACGGGTTAAACCTGAACGTGACTGCAATCCTCACAACCGGGCAGGTTAAAGAGGTAGTAAAGGCATTATCGCCAGCAACACCAAGTATTGTGTCAGTATTCGCAGGCCGGATCGCCGATACGGGGAGAGACCCGGTGCCCATAATGAAAGAATCTGCCCGGATCGTCAGGACAAATCCCCGGGCAGAACTGCTCTGGGCAAGCACAAGGGAGTTATTGAACCTCGTTCAGGCCGAATCCTGTGGGTGTCATATTATTACGATAACCAATGATATCCTTAAAAAAGTGCCTCTTGTCGGAAAGGATCTGACTGAGTTATCACTCGATACAGTCCGGATGTTCTATGAAGATGCCCGAAGTGCCGGGTATAAAATTTGAATTGCGGACCCTATTTCGAATTTCCTGGTTCTAAAATACCCCTATCAGGTATGTTAGGGAAGTACCACGGCCCAAATTATATTTAAATCAAAAAGCGATAGAATCGATGAGATTTTTATGAACAAAAAAGTTTCTTTTAATATACCCGTCCATAGTGATTTCAGGTACCTGGGGGACTGTCTTTTCAGCATTGCCTCACAAAAATATCCTGAATTTGAAATAATCATTGTTTTTGATGTGGATAACAGGAAAATGACAAAAAAAGCGGCAGAAGAAGCAGAAGAAGCGATAGAAAAGTATAATGATATAATTGAAAATCTTCAGGCCGGAATTAGGAGAAACGTAGTTATTCGAACGATCATTACCGAACCTTGTACAATCGGGAAAGCACGGCAGATAGGGGTTGAGGCTGCGGAAGGAGAAATTATGGCCTTTATTGACAGCGACTGTGTCCTGACATCCGAGAACTGGTTATCCACAATGGTTGAGCCATTTGAGACGGGAGGGCATATAATTACCGGAAGTAAAATTGGGAAAAAAAATCCGGAATGTGAGTCCATATGGGTTCCCCCCGAGGAAATCGATGTGGTTTGGACACTTGGAACATTCCATTCCAGCGATCCGGCAATAATGCGTTATTCGATACTCTCCAACCCCTATAATCCTGAAATCCCCCCTGGTACCGGACATACCCTGATTCGGAAATCTGCGATCATCAGGGCCGGGGGTTTTCGTGATATCAATTCATGTGAAGACCTCGATTTGATGAGACGGTTACAAGGCAGAATTGTCTACATAGCTGAATGCGGTGTATACCACTATTATGCCATTACATTCGGGGAATTTATTAGAAAATTCAGGAAAGCCGAGAAAAACCGTCTCAAAGCCGGAGCACAGGGAAACCCCCACAAGCGGACCGCACTGGTAAAATATAAGGGGGAAATGTTTACCCGGGCACTTATCGGGAGAGAAGATCCAGCATGGCTTCTGTGGCCATTTGCAGACACTGCGTTAATTGTGGCGAAAATCAGAACCAAACTCTTTGCGTAACACGAAAGGAATGAAAGGCCATGGAAACCTTAAAAAACTGCATGCTTTGTAATTCGGCAGATCTTGATTTTTTTGATCATCCGTCTGATATTTGCCGGTGCAATTCCTGCGGGTTTATTTTCGACAATCCCCGTCCGACATTCGAAGAAATCCAGCGTTATTATTCCCGTCCGGAGCAGTATGATTCATGGCTCGAAAATCTTGCTGGCCGGGACAAGTTGTGGAAAAGGAGAATAAAAAATGTCACTAAATGGAAAAAGGAAGGGAACCTCCTTGATATCGGGACCGGAATCGGGCAGTTCCTTGCCGTTGCAAGGCCCGGGTTTTCAGAGGTTTCAGGGACCGAGATTTCCGATAGTGCCGTTGAGATTGCCCGGACTTCGTATTCCCTCGCAATTCTAAAAGGAAAAATTGAAGATATCTCATTCGGGAATAAAAAATTTGATAATATCACGATTTTCCATGTCCTGGAACACGTGGATAACCCAAAAAAAGTGATTGAAAAGTGTCATGGTCTCATGACCGAAAATGCCATTCTTTTTATTGCCGTTCCTAATGATGTTGCATCATTAAAAGTGCGGACAAAATTATTTTTAAAAAAATTTGGGTTCTACAAGTCCATAGGCAAGTCAGGACTTAACAAGTTGATTCTTGACGGTACCCTTGGAGAACTACACCTCTCTCATTTCACCCAAGTAGTATTAAAAAAGTTTTTGGAGACCGAAGGCTTCAAGGTCAGGGAATTATCTCTGGACCCCTATTATGCAGGGACTGGTTTTCGGAAAATTGTACAGGACCTGTATTACTATTGCAATAGTGTCTTCTATCACATGTTCCGGGTTAACCTGTATGATACTATCTGGATTGTCGCCGAAAAAACGGCAGATGGGTGACTAAAAGAGAAAAGGAAATAATTCAATAGGATTATCCGGTTTTTGGATGCTAATATTTATTCAGACTTTTATACACATGTTGAGTACTTTTTGCTGCGTTATCCCAGGAAAAATTCTTTGCCCTGGCAGCACCCTGCGCAATTAATTGTTTTTGCAAATCTTCATCATTAAGGGCCCTGAGCATCTTTTCCGCCAGCTCACGCTCGTCATAGGGATTACACAATATTGCTGCATCACCCACTACTTCAGGTAATGAAGTTGAATTAGAACAGATAACCGGACATCCACATGCCATTGCTTCCAGTGGAGGAAGTCCAAACCCCTCATATAGTGAAGGGAATACAAATAAATCCGCAGCGTTATAAAAAAGTGGCAGATCTTCTTCAGGAACCTGCCCGGTAAATTTTACATCATCGTCCAGCCCAAAGTGACGGATCAGTCTTAGAAGAGTCTGACGATCTCCCCCCATCTGTGAACCCCCGACTTTCAGGAGAGTGGTGTTGGGAAGTGCTTTTTTCAGATGATATAATCCTTTTACCAGAAGCGAAATGTTTTTTCTTGGTTCTTCGGAGCCCACAAACAAAATCACTTTATTACCTGGTGGGATTTTATAGTGATCCAAAATAGTCCGATTTTTATTCTGATAATAATGCGAAGGGTCCACACCCGGGTATATTACCGTAATTTTGTTTTCCGCGTAATTGGTAAATCTGGAAATCTCACTTTTAGAAAATTCTGATATGGTAATGATGTGGTCTGCATTTTGCAATCCTTTCAGGTTCAGCTTCCAGTACAATGAATCATTGTGATAATATAATACAGGAATCAGGTCATAACAGGTCACCAGTGCGGGATGGATTTTAGCCACGGTGAGGATGAAAGCGAGGTCCTGGTTTGTGATATGCTTTAAATTATTCTTTCGGATCTTATTTCTCACAATTACGGGATAAAGTGTCCTCTTTAAAAAACCGTCAACAAACCTGCTTTTTCCAACCTGAGGGTATTCAATTTTATTGAGGTGAACATTGGTCAGGCGCCGGTTAATTTCATTATTATACTTCGAAGTCCCAAAAATATCAGAGGTATGTCTCCCGTTGATATAATCAATATCTAACATGTCCTGGTATATCCGCTCTAGTGTTTTGTCGTTGCAAATAAGACCGTTTCTGAGAAATTTGTGGTTACATGTTTCATATAAAACCGGTAATCAGGAACAAGGGATTTAAGATACAGTGGGATGTCTGTCAGGTCAGATGCCTTATGATAGACAGAGATTGCCAGTTTGGGCTTATCCCTTTTAATTGTCTCCGA
>CAIJED010000189.1 GCA_903819595.1 uncultured Methanomicrobiales archaeon
ATGCGGTGAAAAACACCAGCACCAGAACGGTCATGTCAGCCGGCGGGAATCCTGTACATCACCCCTGAAATTTGGAAATTCCTGCTGCTGCGAGACCAGTGGAGATACTCCGAAACCGCACCACTCCTGCGGACACGGACCCCGCTGCCAATAAAGCGCCAGCCATGAAAAACGATTAATTCCCGATTCGTCAAAATTATGGATATTTTTCATTTGATCCCTGATTTTTTTGGAGAAATGATATGAAAATCCACCCGGGACCGCGGGAACATTAATTTCCCAACCAATAGTATGAATGATCAGGAAAATATCGTGGTCGAAAGCGTTGAGCCCCTCCCAAACGTATGCCCCCGCCGGGGAAGACCACGTGTCAGGCGTATGATTGAAGGCCAGGGTGAGTCGCGATGCTACGAGCCCTGCTGTTGTCCCGGGGAAGATGGTGCAGGGATCGCGCTGAACCCGGAGGAGATTGAGTTGATCCGGCTGATCGATCTTGAAGGCCTGGAACAGGAAGAGGCCGCTGCTAAACTCGGGGTTTCACGCAAGACCGTTTGGCGGGATATCCACGAAGCCCGGAGAAAGATCGCTGACGCGCTTGTCAATGGGAAAGGGATCGAGATGACCGGCTGCACAAAGGCAGCAGAAGGTCGCTGTCCAAAATGCCCACGATAAAAATCTCTCTTTCGTCTGTTTTTCGAATTCTTTTCGTCCATTCATTAGTTTTAAGTATTTTTGCTCATATGGGTAATTACAGCTTCTCAACAGAGGAGCCATGAGGCGACGAAATGAGTAGCGAACCCAATAAAATTACCGTCGATTATACCGAGGCATCCGAGGTTCTCAAAAAATTACTCAACCTGAAAGAGTCTCCGGTAGCAATCAAATTTGCAATGAGCAAAAGTGAGATCCCCGAAGGTATGGAGGAACTGGATAAAACAATCCGACATTGCACGATGGTGAACCTCGCAGGGAAGGAGGGGAAAATATTCTATGCCACCGCCGGAAAACACGAATGCAATGGTGGTGCATGGGCACTGGGGCTGAGGGAGATCACGCCAACCCTGAAGAGCGGCGATTTTTACTTCAAACTTGGGAAATTCAACAGCGCTGCAGCCTGCAAACGGACCATCGATCACGTCCCCCATCTCAGCCAGGGAGATACGTATGCAACGCTGTATGCCCCGCTTGAAAAGACGCCATTCACCCCGAATATTATACTGATCGTCAGTACACCACGGAATATGCTCAAACTTGCCCAGTGTTCACTCTTCACCCTTGGTGGGAGGATTCATGCCGAATTCTCCGGGATCCAGTCAGTCTGCTCGGACGCGACGGCCCAGACGTACCTGACAGGACGGCCGAATTTCTCACTCGGATGTGACGGGTCGAGGAGATTCTCCGGGATAACGGATGATGAGATGGTGATGGGGTTCCCGGCCGAGATGCTTCCGGAGATGATCACAACCCTGAAAATTATCATCGGTGCCAAAGGTTCGAAATAAATTTTGTGCAACAGAAAGGCATTACCCCGACAGGGGGATCAAAAAATGGGGGCCGCACCCTCCTGCGAGGGTGACAACCCTGACCAATTTTTTATTCAATCCAAGTTTCTCGTTTTTTTCCAAATTGGTCTTCATTATGCAGGAACAATTCTGAACTTTTTCGCATCCGGGGTATACGTCCTTAACAGCAGCGAGAGGCTGACCACCGTAACCGAGCTGAGTGCCATCGCAAACGCAGCCAGTTCCGGTCGGAACGTGATGCCCAGCGAGGGGTACAGAACCCCTGCTGCAACGGGTATTAATGCAGAGTTATACGCAAAAGCCCAGAAGATATTACCCCGAATCCTGCCCATCACCTTTTTAGACAGTTGAATTGCTGATACAGAATCAAGAAGGTCATCTTTAATCAGGACGATATCCCCGCTCTCAATTGCGATATCAGTACCACTTCCAATGGCAATTCCGACATTTGCCTGGGCGAGGGCTGGTGCGTCATTGATACCATCTCCGACAAAGGCAACAATTTCCCCTTTCTCCTCGAGTGCCTTTACTTGCCTTGCCTTGTCGGCTGGCAGGACTTCTGCAATGACCTGTTCGATACCAATCTGGCTGGCGATCGCATCTGCAGTCCGCTGGTTGTCCCCGGTGATCATGACAACCTTCAGCCCCATCTTTTTCAACTGGGCAATGGCTTCTTTTGTGGTCCCTTTCAGGGTATCGGCGATGGCAATAACACCTGCCAGTTGATTGCCTGCGGTGACGAGAACCGCGGTCTTCCCTTCGCGTTCGAAAGTAATAATCCGCGATGCAATCTCTTCCGGGACCGGTATTCCTTGTTCAGACAGGAAAAGGCGGTTCCCGATAAGCACCCGCTCACCGAGGACATTGGCTGAGACACCCTTGCCACCGGCGGTATCAAACTGGTCAGCATGCGAAATGATGATCGATCTTGCCTCTGCCGCCCGGACCACGGCCTGTGCCAGCGGGTGCTGTGAATTCTTTTCAACTCCTGCTGCGAGAGAAAGCAACGTGTTTTCGGTGATCCCTATCGGCACAATATCGGTCACTTCAGGTTTGCCTCTTGTAAGGGTTCCGGTCTTGTCAAACACCACGGTTGTCACCTTTTCAGCCACCTCGAGCGCCTCGCCATTCTTGATAAGGACACCCAGCTCTGCCCCCCGCCCGACTCCTACGGTCACTGCTGTTGGTGTTGCAAGGCCAAGGGCACACGGGCAGGCGACGACAAGTACTGATATCAGTGCGGTGAGGGCGAACAGGAGTGTGGAACCAAGAACAAAATACCACGCGAGGAATGCGATTGCCGCGATCATAAGGACAACAGGGATAAAATAGGTGACGGCAACATCGGCGATACGCTGCACGGGCGGTTTTGACCCCTGTGCATCTTCGACGAGTTGGATAATCTGGGCGAGAACCGTCTCTTTTCCAACCTTCTGCGCCTTGACCGAGATCACACCATTCTGGTTGATCGTCCCTCCCACAACCCTGCTCCCCCTGGTCTTCAGCGGCGGGACCGGTTCACCGGTAATCATCGCTTCATCAACATAACTCTCGCCGTCAACGACCACCCCGTCAACCGGAACTTTCGCACCGGGTTTTACAACGACGATATCTCCGATAAGGACGTCTTCCACGGCAATTTCCTCTTCTTTCCCGTCCCGAATAACAAATGCCGTTTTGGCACGAAGTCCTGCAAGTTTTTTAATCGCGTCAGAAGTCCTTCCCTTCGCCCTTGCTTCAAGGTAACGCCCAAGCATCAGGAAGGACGCAAGCATGATCGCGGTATCGTAGAACATAAACTCGTTTGTCAGCACGATGCCGAATGTTCCCATCACGCTCGCGACAAATGCGACCCCCGTTCCCATCGCATACATCACATCCATGTTGAGCATGCGGTTCCGGAGTGACATAGATGCGGCCCGGAATATCGGATACGCGACGTAAACGAAAACAGGGGTCGATATGACAAGCATCAGGTACCCGAGGACCTGCATTGAAACCGGAAGGGGGACCCACATCGCAACCATCAGTGGAATGCTTATGGCGAACCCGATGGAAAAGCGGAGTAACTTCTCATGCAGGTCTTTTTCATGGGCTTTTCTTTCCGCCTCTTCGCTCACCTCGCCGGCAAGCCCGAGGTACTGGTATCCGGCGTCTCCGATTGCCTGCTTCATCTCCTCAATGCCAGTAACAGATGGGTTATAGGTGACATATGCCCGTTCATTCCCGAGATTGACCGATGCAGCTACTACACCAGGAAGGTCCATGAGAGCTGCTTCGATCATCTGGACACAGGTCGCACAGACCATCCCGCCTACCCTGATTACTGCTTCCCGGTTCACTACCTCATATCCCACGCCTTTTACCGCGTTTTCCAGGTCATCAAGGGTGACCTTCGAGGGGTCGTACTCCACATGGGCGGTGTCAGTCCCAAAGTTCACCTGGACTTTCGAGACGTTTTCAAGCTTTGAAAGTGATTCCTCTATATTGACCGCGCATGTAGCACAGGTCATTCCTGAAATTTTTATTTCTGCTTTCTTCTTCTCTAGAGGCATATCAGTACTCCCGGTATCAGGCACTTAATCCCTAAAACTCTTTTGTTACCATTCGGATTTTTCGAAATAATAGTTACCTCTCTGAACAGCTGGACCAGTGATCGACCGGGAGAACAATATATACCAGTGTGCACGAAGCCAGCCGTTACGACTCTTCAGTTCGCTGATATTCATGATGTATAGCTTTAGGTATTTACGCTCATAGGTGTAATAATTCAAATACAACAACGACGAGGATGTACTATGCCGAACTTTGACGGGACCGGGCCTCTGAAACGGGGTCGGGTTATCGGTCGGGGACTGGGACCCTGTAAAAAAAACGAAGCCTGCATCGCCTGTGACCGAACAAGATCTGTTCCTCACACAAGTGAGACAACACGTGAATAACAAGTCCGGAGGATTCAATTGACTTCCCCATTCATCAGTGTCCATAACCTTTGTATGAATTTCGATGGCAAACTCGTCCTCGATAATATCTCTTTTGAAATCCCCGAAGGTGATATTATCGGTATCATCGGCAGGAGCGGCTCGGGAAAGAGTGTGCTGATGCACCTGCTCCGGGGGGTCGAAGAGCCGCCGGCCAGTGGTTCTGTGATCTACCACCTGTCTGCATGTGATACCTGTGACCATATGGATGTCCAAAGCAGGGCAGGGACCAGTTGTCCCCGGTGTGGAGGCACCCTGGTCGCAACGGATGTCGATCTCTGGGGGGAACAGACAGACGGCATGAAAGCCCGGGTGATGCACCGGACAGCAATCATGTTCCAGCGCACCTTCGCCCTGTATGGAGACGACCGTGTGATCGAGAACGTCCTCCATGCACTCGACGATATTGACTACCCGCAGGAGAAGGCGGTAACCAGGGCCGCGGATTTGATCGACCAGGTCCGGCTCTCACACCGGATGATGCATATCGCCCGCGACCTCTCGGGTGGCGAAAAGCAACGGGTCGTTCTCGCCCGTCAGTTAGCCAGGAACCCCGCAATGCTCTTTGCTGATGAACCAACCGGAACACTCGACCCTGAAACAGCCCGGTTTATCCACGCGATGCTGATCGAAGCCGCACAAAGCAACTCGATGGGAATGGTCGTCACCTCGCATTTTCCCCATGTAATCGAAGAGATGGCGGACCGTGCAATTCTCCTTGTCAATGGAAAGATCGAACATATCGGTGCGCCTGAAATGGTGATCAATACGTTTATTAAAGACCATCATGAGGAAGAACGCATCGCCCAGGCGGAATTCGGGGAGAAGATTCTTGAGGCTTATGATGTCACCAAGCGCTACATTTCGGTCGACAGGGGTGTGGTGAAAGCAGTGAACAC
>CAIJED010000190.1 GCA_903819595.1 uncultured Methanomicrobiales archaeon
AGAGCAGTAAATGCAAATGAATCCGGCATCTCAAGGTCCGCCTGGGAAATTGATCCGATCGAGCGATACGATAAATTGCCGGGAATAAACCGGGATTCCGTTACCACAGTCTAACAATACGGCACCGTGGAAAAGTTCGCACCCTCAGCATCGAGTGAATCAACCCCACAAGTGACCCCCGAAGATGCAGCCCCGCTAGAGTGCAGCACCATGCTCTCCTCGTAGATGCCAGACCCGGACGTTTGCACCTGGCTGGCCGTGTCGAAGTGGACGATATCGGAATTTTTCATTGGACTCCCTATCAGGAATCCATCTTATTCCCGGATCATTATTGTTGTCAATTTTACAGACTCAACTCCCTTTTGCGACATAAGCCGTTCGACGAGTGTTTTGAGTTGGGAGCCATCCCCTTTAACAAGAATGACCTCAAGGCAGCGACCATGAGTCACATGTGAGTGAAGCGAAGCCTGGATAACTGACATAAATTCATGCTGAATATCAATCAGAGTTGTGAGAAGCCCACGTTGATCATGATCGTAGACCATCGTGATTACCCCCTGTCTCTCACCTTTCACTTCAGCCATCCACATATAATGAGTATTATAACTCCGGATTGCATCCCTGATACCTTCTGAACGTGAAGAATAACCCCGATAATTAATTATTTCATCAAATTTATCGAGAAGGCTTTTCGGGAGAGAGAGACCTATTCGTGAAAGGTGAGATTCCTCGTCCATAACAAATTCTCATAACTTATTATGATCAAGTATGAACTTTTACCTTTCGCATGTTAATGTTACCAGAAAAAAGTGTTAATGAATCAGGGAAACCCAAAAATATGAATTATCTATCGAGTACCCTTGGTGGGTTTTTATTCCCTGCAATCTTCAATGCGTATACCAGACCGATGGCAACGAGGAATGCCAGGATTGTCCCCCCTACAATTGCAAGAATTCCCCCCGTAGAACCCATCGCCTCACCGAGGGAATAATCTGGCATCGGCGCCGAATACGCGAACTTACCTTCCAGATTCTCCTGTATTTCTGCGGTAGGAGGTGTAGGGCCGGTAAGAGTTTTTCCGCCCTGGATGATAAGGGCTGTACTTTCCAGGCCATCAGGATCGCTTGATGCAAGGAATACTGCCATTACCCCGATAAGGATTGCGATGACAAGACCCCCGATAATTAAGCTTTTGTTGTCGATCATGCGATAGCACCCACCTTCGTCGGTAATACACCTTGATCCGCCAGGTCAGGTCGTATATTAACAATGAGGTAAATCGCTGCAACCGTGATGACTCCCTCAACCACCCCGATGATTGCATGATACAACCCCATTGCAACCATCCCTGCTTGAAGTGGGAATGTTCCGGCGAGCCAGAGTTCAACAGATGCACAGAGAGCCGGTATAAAACAGGCGAGCCATGCGGCGATAAAAGCGGAGACTGGCATGTTTCCTGTCGCTGCTTTAAGACCTTTGAAACTGTAGAATCCCACGAAACCACCCACAACTCCCATGTTCAGGATGTTTGCCCCCATTGTCGTAATTCCGCCGTCACCGAACATGACACCCTGTACAATCAGCACAAGTGTAAGGATGAATACAGCAGCAAACGGGGAACCAAGGATGATTGCAACGAGTGCTCCGCCTACCAGGTGCCCGCTCGTCCCCATCGATACCGGAAGGTTGAAAGACTGGAGCGCAAAGATACCAGCCGCCAGCACCGCTACCAGGGGTAATTTTTCTTCGTTCAGTTCGTTCTTCGCCCACCGAAGGGAGAGATATACAAAGACCAGGGCAACAATCCAGTAGATTGCGCCTTGCCAGATTGGGATAAATGCATCAGGTATGTGCACAATTTCACCATATCATACGTTTATACATTTTCGTAGTACTTATGATGTAAATAATGTTGCTATTTCATATTTATTAGGTTATAAAATTTTTATTCGTAATAATATTTCGTTGATTCTATCATAAATTGGGGGAAAATTAGATTGGTGGATTAAACGAGCTCCACTTAACCTGCCCATTCATCGTGAAGTTACCGGCCGCCCCGATTCTATCCGATATAGCATGAACATACCCAAGTGACGTTGTGTTCCCTATGCCAATCAGTGATCTTGAACCCGCTGCAAATCTACCATCACCATTACCATAGGATGAAATATTCATCACCATCGAATCCGGCAGTTCAATATCACCCTGGCTTATGCCAGCTGCCGAATGATAATTCAAAGCATCAGTCATGAACATCGTTGAAGCACCTGCATATTCGCAGTACGCCTGACGAGTAAGGTTCGCACCTTCCGCATCGAGCGAGTCCACTCCACAAGTGACCCCGGCAGCAGGTGATCCGCACGAATATACCATCAATGACTCAGTGAGGATCCCAGGCCCCTGGCTTTCAACCTGCTGACCTGTCGAAAACTCAAGGTTTTCATCGGTTGAAAGGCCCCGGTTACTCTCAATAGTCGCAGGACCGGATACCAGGACGGACCCTGAATATCCACCCTGCAATATTTCCTGCCCGATTCCAAGTGGCGGCGTTTCCTGAATGTTTCCATCGGAAGCGGTCCAGGTCCAATCTGATGAACTGGAGAGCATCTGATCTCCGGATGCCTGCATCGACACCTCGCAAGAGGCAGCATGGGCAGGATTGATTCCAGCACATGCCACCCCGAGCACAACAACCGCAAAGACGCAACCTCCAATGACCAATTTCCTCCGTTGGGAAAACCGCTTGATCATTTCGTTCCTTTCCCCGAGCCACCCGAGCCAAGTGGTACACCATACTCAATATTGTACCATACCGAGGGCACGGATATCTGGTACACACCAAGACGTTTGCTTTCGGCTTCGGCCACCTGCCGGAGTAAACTTTCCCGTTCCTCCGGCGACCGGTCAGACGTGATCCAACGCTTCGATTCTTCACTCATCTTAAACGACCGGCCCGGGACTTCCGGCGGTGCGACGGTGACGATGTCATCTGTCTGGTCAAAAAAGTTCAGCACATTTTCAGTTGCCTGCTTCGCGTGCGTGGACTCAATGACTGCCCCGTCCGCCCGTTTGTGCTGCACAAATGCAATGGACGCAGCGAGGAGTGTGATGATGATTTCAGATAAATTGATCAGTTCCTGATCCATGATATGCCTCCTTTGATTTCTGGTGTTCTTCACGGTGGGCCTCGAACTCGGCACAAATAACCTCATACTTCCCGATCCTCTCATAGATCACAAAAAGCGAAGGGTACAGCGGGAGCACGATGCCAAGAACAATAACAAGAAGTTCAACATCCATTCCCAGTCACCTCAAAAAAGCAGGGTGGGAGAATGGTCCCATCATCCCCCGCAATTTTCAGATCCGTCTATGCGAATGCCGGCTTTGTGTCGGCCCAGGTGTCCACGCGGGTGACAATGGCCGCATCCTCGTACGAGGAGATGGAGATGGTCTTCCTGGTGAACGTGACCGTATAGTCTTCGCCGTTCGCGTCGTGACACTTCAGCGTGATGGAGTAACCCTCAGCCTCAGTGTTCTCGACTGCTGTGCCACCGATTGCGGTCGCAAGTGCCGAATTTCCGACAAGTGCCGCCGCTGCTGCGGTATAACCGGCAACGGTGGATGCCTTTGCTGTGGCGGTACCCATGCTTTTTAAGGTCGCCGGGTTTTCGTACAGCACGTTGATGCCAAACGACTGTGTTCCCCGGACAACGCCGGGTATCGTGACACCGGCGGAAACGTGGTCCACGCAATTGAACGGGTTGGTATCAACCACATTCTGGACAAGGGTGTTCAATGCAGCAACACTGGCGATCGGGGTCGTAATCGTACGGACCGAACGCTTGACATTTGCTTTCTGAATAAAGTCTGCCATTTATTTCTCTCCTGCCCATATTACCTGGGCGTATGGCTGTACACGCAACAGTGAGATATAATTTGAGGGAGACCCGCAGACAGGCGAATATTCAGGGCTGGTTTTAAAAAATACGTTCAACGGGTTGTTATCGGAGTAGGGAGCCGCCACAACCCGGCCCTTGGTGCGGGAGTGCAGTAAAATCTGCGAGAGGCACCGGTACTATGGCCCCACCCTTTTGACAGGGTATGGCGGGGAGCGGAGCGAGGAGCGAACCGAGGGGAGGGTCGGGGGCAGGGGCGATC
>CAIJED010000191.1 GCA_903819595.1 uncultured Methanomicrobiales archaeon
AAAGAAGCAGATTTTGTGATCATTGCCGTCCCGACACCGGTGACGAAGGCAAAAGATCCGGACCTTGGACCCGTCGAAAGAGCGTCAACGACTGTTGGGCAAAACCTGAAGAAAGGCGCCATCGTGGTCATGGAGTCTACCGTATATCCCGGGGTCACTGAAGAGATCATGGGGCCAATCTTTGAGCGAGAATCAGGCATGAAATGTGGCAGGGACTTTTTCATGGGGTATTCGCCGGAACGCACCAATCCCGGCGACGAAGAGCACACCCTCTCCAATATTTACAAGATTGTGTCTGGGATGGATAAGCAGACACTGGGGACATTGTCTGAGCTGTACGGTCTGGTGACCAACGTCTACCAGGCCCCTGATATCAGGACCGCCGAGGCCGCCAAGGTCATAGAAAATGTCCAGCGTGACCTCAACATTGCCCTGATGAATGAACTTTCCATGATCTTTTCCCGGCTCGGCATCAACACGGATGAAGTGCTCAAGGCTGCTGGTTCCAAGTGGAACTTTCACCAGTACAGCCCCGGGCTTGTTGGTGGGCACTGCATCCCGGTTGACCCTTATTACCTTGTCAAGAAAGCAAAGGAAGTCGGCTACCATCCCCAGGTGATACTTTCCGGACGTTCCATTAATGACTCAATGCCAAAATACGTTGCAGAGATGGCAGTGAAGGGGTTGAATAAGTTTGGGAAGGTAATTAAAGGGTTCAATGTGCTGATCATGGGCCTTACCTATAAGGAGGATGTGGCGGATATCCGGGAGTCACCTGTCGAAAACATGGTATAGGAACTGAAAGAATATGATGTGACCGTGTACGGCTATGACCCGCTGCTGACACCTGCTGGAATCAAGTACTTCGGGGCGATACCTTTGTCGAAGATTGATAAGAAGATGGATGTGGTGATTATTGCGGTGGCTTGAAAAAAGTACTGTATCAGCGGACCTCAGGAAAAATACCCCATATCCCGGGACGCCTATCGAACATAGCAGTCGGGCCCATCACAGGGGGGTTCACGAATGGGTTCCATCCCAGACACAACAGAAATCTATTTCGTCTCGAGAAAGTCTATTCATACATGAACATACAAATACTGTATCAGTGGTGATGAGATGATGATTAGGGCAAGAATTGAAGGGAATACGATACATCCTCTTGATCCCATACCCTTCAAATATGGTTATATTGATACCATCAGGTTTGAAAAAGGACTGTACAGTTTATTGCAGGAATTAGGTAGTATCACGGCTTCATCTGATATTGATGTAGTATTGAATGACATGAAGAATAAAAAGTACTATGACTAAATGTGTCCTTGATTCATCTGTTATTATTAAAGGACTATTTCAGCCAAGCCCCTCTATCCCCTCACCCATTCTTGAACGTGAACTCGATACCCATAAGAAATGTGAGTATATCCTTAAATTAGTCGAAATATTGCCCGTTGAGGTCAGTATTCCAAAGTCATGTATTGTTGAAGTGGCAGCAGTTACCCGCAGGCTCATTGATATGAAAACCTCACAGATCATTGCAACAAGGCTTTTTTCTTCCTGCACACTTATTGGCGAAGAAGAACTTTTCACTGCAGCCTGGACTCTTGCAACAACTCAAGGGTGTTCCGGGTTCGATGCGTACTTTATCTCACTGGCGTTTCTGCACAATATTCCACTTCTAACAGATGACATAGGAATGCACACCCACGCCCTAAAGAAGGGGATACGATCTCTCCTTATCAGAGAAACGTCTATTCCAGATATTGAGAGGCTTCTCTTTCGTGATGTTCCTGCCCAGAACAATGGATAAATTGTGCAATTGGCAGATGCAGTGAAGGATCTCCATTGGATGTCCCTGTCATCCCCTGAATCTAACATTGCCACCCGTATTCCGGGGTGTAGTGTAAGTCTGCAATCTGGTTACCTGAGATAATTTACTGACACGATTCCCGGATCTTATCGATGACCCGGCCGCTGAAACCCCCTTTCCTCCTGATATATTTTTGCTTGATCCCATGCGATACTACCTATCCAAAGGTGGCAGTTCCTTGATTTTAAAAATACTTCTCAATAAAACAGTCTGTGCCGTTGGTCTTGGTTATGTTGGCCTCCCCCTTGCCGAAGCATTTTCCAAGTACATAAGGACGATCGGATACCGGCGAAACCAAAAGGCCGTTGATGAGCTGAATGCCACCCCGGGCAATAAGATCACAGCAACAACCAATCCGGCAAAGATCAAAGAAGCAGATTTTGTGATCATTGCCGTCCCGACACCGGTGACGAAAGCGAAAGACCCGGATATAGAGCCGGTTGAATCGGCATCGAAGATTGTTGGGCAAAACCTGAAGAAAGGCGCCATCGTGGTCATGGAGTCTACCGTATATCCCGGGGTCACTGAAGAGATCATGGGGCCAA
>CAIJED010000192.1 GCA_903819595.1 uncultured Methanomicrobiales archaeon
ATCGCCGATATCGAAAGAAATGCAATCCCATGAGCTGATGGATTACTGGAGTAAAGAGCTTCCAGAGAAGGTGTATCTCTATTATGAGGACGAAGAGATTTCCTTTAAGACGTTGAATCAGCGGGTAAACAGCGCCGCCTGGCATTTCAGGTCTCTCGGGATACAAAAGGGTGATCGGGTGGGAATATTCATGGTGAACTCTCCGGATTTTCTCTATGCCTGGTTCGGGCTCAATAAAATCGGAGCCATCATGGTGCCGGTGAATACTGGCTTCCTGATAAACGAGACCAGGTTTATTCTCAATGATGCCGGCTGTCGGGGGATTCTCTGCGATGAAAAGTTCCTCGAGAATGTGGTTATGCCTTCCGTCCGCCAGAGTCCGTCAGTTGAATGGGTTGCTGTGCGTGGGGGCTCTGTCATCGACGGGGTACTGTCATTTCAAGATTTCATTGCCCACAATACATCCTTGGGAACCGTTCACTGGCCAAACGAAGACCTCGCGGCTATCCTCTACACCAGCGGCACCACCGGGAAACCTAAAGGGGTAATGTGCCCGTTTCGCTATTACTCTACCATCGGCCACACTTCAGCCTCCTATCTGAATCTAACGCCTGACGACAGGCTGCTCACTATCCTGCCCTTGTTCCACATGAATGCCCAGACCACGTCGGCCATGGGGTCGCTCTTTTTTGGAGCCAGCCTGATTATGCTTACCGGTTTTAATCCTGCTACCTTCTGGCAGCTGATTAACCGCTATAAAGCAACAATCTTCAATTACCTGGGCCTGATGTTCCCTTTTCTTGAAATGATGCCCGTAACACCGGAAGAGCAGAACAATTCTGTGCGCTTTGTCGCCGGTGCACAGGCCGACCCTAAAAAAATTCCCGAATACGAGAAACGCTGGGGACTTTCGATAATCGAACTCTACGGCATGACGGAAGTAGGCGGGACATGCAATCCCCTGGATGCTAAAAAAATCGGTTCCTGCGGTGTACCGCTACCGGGACATGAACTTCAGATTATCGGAGATAAAGGCCAGGCGCTCCCTCCGGGCGAAATCGGGCAGATTATTGTGCGCGGACCAAGCATGACGCTGGGATACTGGAACAACCCGGAGGAAACGGCGAAAATCTACCGAAACGGTTGGGTTCATACCGGCGATGTCGGATACCTCGATAGCGAGGGCTATCTGTTCTTCGTAGGGCGCACCAAGGATATCATTAGGCGTAGTGGAGAGAATATCGCGGCCGTTGAAGTAGAAAACGCGGTTATGGAGCATCCGAAGATAGCCGAAGCTGCAGCAGTGCCGGTTCCGGATCCGATAAGGGATGAAGAGGTAAAAATATATGTAGTACTGAAGCCAGGTGAAACACCTGATACAGTGCCCCCGCAGGAGATTGTGGACTGGTGCGCTCAAAGGATGGCAAAATTTAAAATTCCGCGATACATCGAATATATAAGCAGTCTGCCGAAAACCACGACCTTTAAGGTCAAGAAAATTACCCTGATTAACGAAAAACCAGACCTGACGGTGGGAGCATGGGACCGTTTTGCGGACAAAGCCTGATGGTCATTGCGCAGGATCCA
>CAIJED010000193.1 GCA_903819595.1 uncultured Methanomicrobiales archaeon
ATCACCCTGAACGAACCGCCTCAATATACGTGAAGGTTTGAATCCGGACGACCCTGCTTAACATGTTTATTATAGTCCATCACCCACGTTACCATAGGTACTACGATGAGTTCCAGCCGGCAGGATATCCTTTCATCATTACAAAAAATCAAGGGGGAAGTGACGAAAGAATATTCCGTCAGGACAATTGGCGTTTTTGGCTCTGTTGCCCGCGATGAACTGACGGACCAGAGCGATATTGACCTCCTGGTGGAGTTCTCAAAACCGGTTGGCTTTGTCCATTTTATGCGGCTTGAAGAATTCCTGTCGCAGCGACTCGGGAAACAGGTTGATCTGGTGACACCGGATTCTTTAAAACCGGTAATCCGGCAGGATGTGTTATCCGAGGTAATCTCTGTCTAAATGAGAGGTAAAACTCTACCTCACAGACATTGACGATGCAATCTGTACGATCCAGTCCTATACGAAAGATATGACATACGATCAATGCCTCAGGGACCGTCAGACTCGTGAGGCGATCACCCTTAATTTTGTCGTAATCGGGGAGGCGGTCAAGAAAATCCCAATGGAGGTTATCGATCGCTACCCTCATGTTCCGTGGAAGGAATTTGCAGGAATACGGGATAAGATGGTGCATGGGGATTTCCAGATAAGCCCAACGATCATGTGGGAAACGATTCAACACGATCTCGAAAAACCAGCCTCTGTTGTAAAAATGCTCCTCTGTGAAGAAACCAGGACTCTTTAGCTTTCGAATGGAGTATTCTTCTTCAGGCCGAAGTACCGGGTTTTTCATCAAACACATCAAGGTAACCGCTTTCCGGGTATTACAATGATATGGCAAAGCTCGCTGCCGGTGTCGATGTCGTAAAAGTGGCACAACCGCAGTTGATCGATCTCATTCTGGACGAACTGTCCCTATATACGTGAATGTTTGAATCCGGACGTCGGTTCTGATGGCGAACCATCGGAAAAAAGGCCATTCCAAGGTGGAAACGGTGGCGTCTCCAGCACGCCGGCAGAGATAAAGCCCAAAAAAAGGCCAGTTATCACCGTAATAAGGATAGAATCGCTGTAAACAGCAGTGTTTGGTACCAGATTGAAAAAGAGGCAAATGCGGGCGATTTAAACGAACGGGAAGGGGGTTAACGGTAGGTGGCAGGGGTAAGGATACCCCTGTACGGATATTGTTTCGATAAATCGGGCGGAAAATGAAGCAATTTCGGGGATTTTGGGCGGCTGAGTCTGGATTATCATCATCACCATCACCGGTCAACGCGGGGGCCCGCAGCTCAGGCGTTGCTCGTAATCCACCGATTTTCCAACATCAAAAACCAGGACAATCATCGTATCATGCCAGCTGATAAAAATCCCGGGAGCCCGGTGACTACGCCGAAAACCGATCCAAAGGGAGTGGTGATACATCCCGGTAAGTCCCTGCCTTCACCGTGAAAATTCGTCGTGCCATCCACGATTGAGAAATCCCTGGTGGTTTGCGACACGAAGAAAAGTATCGATCTTTTTTTTGATGCGCAAAAACATGAGAGACCCGGGAACGTCCCGGACCTTTCCAAAACGCTCCGGACTCATCCCGCGGACGATCTTGTTCAGGGACCAAAGCGCTCCGGGAACGAGATCTCAGTAATGCCATGATTGTAGCGCAACGTGTTTCAATTCTAAAATACTGGTGGATGATGACTGCGAATGAGATCATTGTCTGATGAATGTTGTCACCTTTACAAAGAACCAGGGGATATACGCGAGGGTTTGTCGCCATGAATTCGTTCTGTTATACCAGGGATTGTCCTTCCTTCGTCGGACGAACAGTGTATCTGCTACTCCCAGGCTTTTGAGGAATTTTCATAACTATCAGGTCCTGATCCATCGGGACTTTAGATATGCGGATCTGAAACAGTTCACTTTTTACCGTCTCATTTTCGCCGTAC
>CAIJED010000194.1 GCA_903819595.1 uncultured Methanomicrobiales archaeon
AACTGGAACGGCCCATAATTATGTGAGCACCGCGTGATCGAGACCGGCATCCCGTACGTGTCATGATCTGCCTTTACGACGAGATCCGCGGAGGCTTTACTGGCAGAGTACGGGCTGTGCGGGTCGAGCGGTGTCGTCTCCGTAAAAAATCCAGACTCTCCAAGTGAACCATATACTTCATCGGTCGATACCTGGAGGAACTTTATTCCCTTCTTCCATGCCCCGTGTTTCTGCCAGGAATGTTTTGCGGCCTCTAACAGGGCATGAGTCCCGAGGATATTGGTCTTAAGAAAAACCTGCGGGTCATGGATGGAACGGTCAACATGGGTCTCGGCCGCCATGTTGATTACCCCGTCAATCTGATAGTTCCCAAAAATATCACTGATCTGGTCTTGATCCGTGATATCTGCCTTCACGAAATGAAATCGGGTCTGTTCTTCATCGGTCAGAGAGGAGAGATTATCCAGGTTCCCTGCGTAGGAGAGGTTATCGACACCGATAATGGTTCTATCAGGATGACTGGCAAGATAATGGTAGACGAAATTGCTCCCAATAAAACCTGCGACTCCGGTGATAAGAATATTCATCTGGTCAACTCCAGTTCTTTGAGAAACCGGTTGGTGGCATCCTTCCAGTCCGGTAACAAATACCCCAGTGTTTCTTCCGTACCGAAATTATCAAGGACCGAGAACGCAGGCCTCACTGCTGCTGATGGAAAAACATCTGATGTAACGGGAATAAGATCACCCTGCCATCCGGCCTGGTCCAGGATATGTGCGGCCCACTCGTACCGGGAGCAGTAGCCGGAATTCGTTACATGGAAGGTACCGCGTGCCTTTTTTCTGATCAAATCGAGGGTTGCACGTGCGAGATCCATCGTGTATGTGGGGGAGGAGACCTGGTCTGTCACGACTTTCAGCTCCTGCTTATCCTTGCGCCCCCTGATAATCTTTATGGGGAAATTATCCTTTCCTAAACCAAATACCCAGGAAGTCCTGATTAAGAGGTACCTGTCGGCAAGGTCCCTGATGCAGGACTCTCCGAGGAATTTACTTTCTCCATATCGGTTAACAGGCCGGGGGGTGTCTGCAATGGTATAGGGTCTCCCCAGTGATCCGTCGAACACGTAATCTGTGGAGAAATGGACGAGTAATGCACCAATCTGGTTCGCACCAATTGAGAGGTTTCTTACCCCAAGACCATTCACACTGAATGCTTTTTTCCATGATGTTTCTGCAAGGTCAACTGCGTTATAGGCGGCACAATTGATGATGACATCGACCTGGTGTCCCCCAATAAATGTACCGACCGATCTCATATCTGATATGTCGATTACTTCTGAACCTGCGGCGGTAACATCGAGGGAGGCCGACTGGCACAATTTCTGCATGTCCCTGCCGAGTTGCCCGTTTGCACCGGTAATTAAGACCTTCATGGGGTTCATCTGCCCTGGTACTGGAAGGGTGACTGGATATCTTTCAACATTGGCAGAACTGCATCTTTTTGTGAGACGCGAACATGACTAATGTTGTAATCCTCTACCGGCCATGTAATCCCCAGGTCGGGATCATTCCACCGTATCCCCGCGTCATATTCCGGTGCGTAATAATCGGACACTTTATACACCACTTCTGTGTTCTCTTCAAGCGCCATGAACCCATGGGCGAAACCGATGGGGACATACACTATCGTGTGGTCCGTGGGAGAGAGTTCAATACCGATATGGTGGCCATAGGTTTCAGACCCATTCCGGATATCCACGACAACATCAAATATCTTGCCCCTGATCACCCGCACCAGTTTGCACTGAGCTTTTCTGGTTTGGTAGTGAAGGCCCCTCACCACACCTTTTCCTGAATGGGAAATATTATCCTGAACAAATTCTTCCGCAATCCCGACAGCGGCCAGTTCCTTCCGGTTATAGGTTTCGAGGAAAAATCCCCGGTCGTCCTCAAAAACTGTCGGCCTGATAATCGCGACATCCTGAAATTCTGTGTCAATTCGTTCAAATTTTACCATGATGTTCTACCTTCGGATGTCGTATCATCCCTGGGCGATAAATTCCAGATACCGGCCATACTCTGTATTTTTAAGAGACTCTGCCAGTCCTATCAGCTGGTCACGACTGATATAGCCGAGACGATAGGCAATTTCTTCGATGCAGGCGATATACATGCCCTGCCTCTTCTGGATCGTCGAGATATAATTCGCAGACTCCAACAGGGATTCGTGGGTCCCTGCGTCCAGCCATGCCATGCCGCGCCCTAATATGACTGCCTTCAACCGACCCATCCGGAGATATTCCCGGTTGATATCGGTGATTTCAAGTTCACCTCTTTTTGAGGGGGTTAATGATTTTGCAATCCGGATTACCTTATTATCGTAAAAATACAGCCCGGGAATCGCAAAATTGGATTTTGGGCTGGAGGGCTTCTCCTCCAGGGAGAGAACGTTGTACTCCTTGTCAAACTCCACGAC
>CAIJED010000195.1 GCA_903819595.1 uncultured Methanomicrobiales archaeon
CGGGAACTGGGGCGTCTCTTCCCTCAGGCCCGGCTCGGTGGAACGTACGTGCAGACAAGAGGTCCGAGGATCGAGACCATCGCAGAGGTGAATACCCTCGCGAAGATTGCCGACATTGTCGGTATGACCGTAGCAAGTGAAGCAACACTCGCCTGTGAACTGGGTATTGAGTTTGCCGCAGTTTGCACGATAGATAATTACGCGAATGGCCTTGGGAAGGACGTGCTCTCTTATGAGCACATCGTTGAGACTGCACGGTTCTTCAGCGAACGAACGGGTGAAATGGTAACGACACTGATTGAGAATATGGGAGGCTAAGAATGGAACAAAGCGATCTATTGGGTTATTCAGGAGCACTGCTTATCAGGGATGTCCAGATAAACGGGAAACGCGGGGATATTTTTATCGATGAAACCGGGACGATTGCAGGCACCGGAGAGGGTATCGCTGGAAAATACCGTGGCGAGGCAGAGTTTATCCTTGATGGTGAGGGGGCTGTCGCCATGCCGGGACTGGTCAACACCCATACCCATGCGGCGATGACCCTGCTCAGGGGTTATGCCGATGACATGCTCCTTCAGGACTGGCTTTCCCAGAAAATCTGGCCTCTCGAAGCCCATCTTACAGGACCTGATGTGTACTGGGGGACAAAACTGGCCTGTCTCGAGATGATAAAAAGCGGCACCACCGCATTCAATGACATGTATTTCTTTATGGAGGATGCGGCCCGGGCCGTTGATGAAGCGGGCATCAGGGCAGTATTGTCCCATGGTTTCATTGACCTTAGCCTTCCTGATAAACGTGAAAATGAATGTCTGGCCACTGAAAAATTCGTTGCTTCCGTTAAATCATCAGGTAACGGGAGAATTCGTGCAGCCGTGGGTCCCCATGCGATCTATACGGTCTCACCGGAAGGACTCAAATGGTGCGCAGAATTCGCTGCATCTGAGAATATCGGCATCCATATCCACCTGTCAGAGACTGAAAAGGAAGTACAGGACTGCATCAGCCAGTATGGCAAACGCCCCTCCTATCATCTTGATGAATGCGGTATCCTCACGCCATCTACCGTTGCCGCCCATTGCTGCTGGCTTGATGAGGATGAGTGCACTCTTCTGGGAAAACGGAATGTTAACGTCTCCCATAACCCGGCAAGCAACATGAAACTTGCCACACACCGGGCCATGCCGTACCACTGGCTCAAATCTGCAGGTGTCAATGTCTGTCTTGGAACCGATGGCTGTGCCTCGAATAACAACCTCGACATGTTTGAGGAGATGAAGACTGCGGCTCTGCTTCAGAAATTTTTCTGGAACGACCCGACTGTCCTGCCTGCACCCGAAGCACTCGCCATGGCAGGTATGAACGGGGCTCGTGCACTCAAGGTCGATACAGGCACGCTGAAAACCGGTGCACCTGCAGACATTATCCTGATCAGTACCCGGACTGCCTGCAATACACCCCGACACAACGATACCTCGAACCTCGTCTATGCCTGCAACGGTGCATCTGTTGATACGACCATCTGTAACGGTCGTGTCCTGATGCTTGAACGACTCGTCCTTCACGAAGAAGAGATCCTGAAAGGTTCAGCTGAGGCGGCCGCTCAGCTGGTGAGGCGCTCCCAGTCGTGAACCGGATAAAAAGCCCTGGCCCCCGGACCGGCTGGTGCATATCTGCCCTCATTCTTCTGGCCTGCATTGTTGTCGCCGGGTGTACATTCCACGGTATCAGCAGTCATGCAGGGACCCGTGTGATACCACCTTCATACGGGGTCAATGACGGGCGGTTGGCGGTCCATTTTATTGATGTTGGTCAGGGGGACTCTGCACTTATCCTGTATGACAACACGACGGTCCTGATCGATGCAGGTGAGGCTGATGCCGGGCCTCGCGTCGTATCCTACCTTAAACGACAGGGTGTAAGCGATATTGACATCCTCATCGCCACCCACCCGCACAGTGATCATATTGGTGGGATGCAGGACGTTTTTAAAAATTTTAATGTGCACCGTGTTATCGACAGCGGCATTCCGTACACTACGCCCACCTACAGGAAGTTCCTTCAAACAATTGACCAGAAGAATATTCCCTACTCAACCGTCAGGCGTGGGGATTCTTTTTACCCGGCCCCCGGCCTGGCCATACTTGTCCTGTCGGCACCGGATGGGAGCAAAGATGAGGACCCGAACGACAGTTCAATCGTGCTCAGGGCGACATACGGCCGGGTGAACATCATGTTCGAGGGTGATGCAGGCGTCCCAACCGAAGAATCGATGATACATTCCGGACTTCCCCTGGAGAGCCAGGTCCTGAAAGTTGCACACCACGGCAGCCCTCATGGGACCGGGAATGCCTTTCTCGATCGGGTCCGTCCGGAAGTGGCCATCATCTCTGTCGGCGCAGGAAACATGTACCATTTTCCTGCGGCCGAAACCATATCCCGCCTCGAAAATGCAGGAGCACTGATATTCCGGACCGACACCGGCGGCAGCACGGTTGTCAGGACGGATGGTATGACATTCTCGGTGGAGACTGCGAAGAACGGTATGTACCCGTTTGCCCTCGATCCCACGGCATCAGCCACCGCGTAACATGATGCGGAACCCCGGATAAAACGCCTGGGTCCATTCATTTTTTTGGAAGGGATAAGGGAGTTCTGTTGGCTTCAGCGCCGGTCCGCCACCAATCAGCGGGGAACCGCCGTAGTATTTTGTCACCCGCGATAGCGACCTGCTGAGGATCCTTCGTAACGGAGATGACGATCCGGGCAGCTCCGGATCATATGATGTCTGGTCATTTGCGGTCTCGATAAAAAAAAATGCTGGTAAAAAAAGATATAATCGTGTTCTGCAGCCCGGATGGACTTTTAGTAATCACGCGGTCTGAATATCGTCAGCGGCTTCGAGGTGGAGCTCTTTTATCGAGACCTCCCGCATTTTGAATTTCTGTATCTTTCCTGATATGGTGACAGGGAAATCATCAGTGAACCTGATATACCGGGGAATCTTGAAATGGGCAATTTTACCCTTGCAGAATTCCTTTATCTCTTCCTCTGTGATTGCCTGCCCGGGTGCAATTTTGACCCAGGCTGCGAGTTCTTCACCGTACTTCACATCCGGTACACCGATCACGTATACATCTGAAATCTTTGGATGGTGGTGGAGGAACTCCTCGATTTCACGCGGATAAATATTCTCACCTCCGCGGATGACCATATCCTTTAACCTGCCCACGATTTTTACGTACCCTTCATCATCGATGGTACCAAGGTCCCCGGTATGGTTCCAGCCGTTATGGTCAAGAGTTCCATGGGTAGCATTCGGATTGTTGTAATAACATTTCATGGTCATATAACCACGTGCACAGATCTCCCCGATCTCCCCTCTTAGCACAATTTTCTGGGTCTTCTGGTCGATGAATTTCAGTTCGGTATGGGGGAACAGTTTGCCAACGGTTGATACCCTTCGCTCAATTGGATCTTTTGTCGTCGTCATCGTAACACCGGGTGAAGTCTCTGTCTGCCCATACACGATGACAATATCCGTCATATTCATCTTTTTTGAGACTTCTTTCATCACCTCAATCGGACAGGGCGAACCGGCCATAATCCCGGTCCTGAGGGTGCTCATCGAGTAACGGGAGAATTCCGGGTGTGATAGTTCTGCGATAAACATCGTAGGGACGCCATGAAGTGCCGTACACCGCTCGTTCTGTATTGTTTTTAGGACATCTTCTGCATTAAATGCCGGGGATGGGAGGACCATGGTCGACCCGTGCGTCACACAGGCAAGGTTTGAGAGTACCATGCCAAAACAATGGTAGAATGGGACCGGGATGCAAAGGCGGTCTGCCGGTGAAAAGCCCATCCCTTCACCGATGATATACCCGTTATTTAACACCGAATGATGACTGAGAACGACCCCCTTGGGAAAACCGGTGGTACCGCTGGTATACTGGATATTGATGGCATCGTCAAACTCAAGCGACTCCCCCCGGTCGATCAGTTCGTCGTCACTGATCTCTTCTCCTTTCCGGATGCATTCCTCCCAGACAAACATCCCGTTGTAGGGGATATCCCCGATGAAAATCACGTTTTTCAGGAAAGGGAACTTATCACTCTTGATGTGGCCTGGACGTGACTCATACGCTTCCGGGCAGGCTTCGTAAAACATACCTACATAATCTGATGTCTTGAACCGTCCCTGGATGATGAGAGTCTGGATCTCTGCCTGTTTCAGGACATACTCGAGTTCGTAGGTGCGGTAGGCGGGGTTGATATTTACCATAATCGCGCCGATTTTCGCAGTCGCGAACTGGACCTGGACCCACTCTGCATAGTTCATTGCCCAGATACCCACCCGGTGACCTTTTTCGACACCGAGCGCCATCAGCCCTCTGGCAAGGCCATCAATATGTTCCTGGAACTCCCTGTATGTCCACCGGATTCCCTGGTGGACGGATACAACTGCTTCATTATCCGGGTTCTCTTTCGCGATCCGGTTGAACATATACCCGATCGTCTCTCCAATCAGCGGAAACGAAGAGATCCCGCAATCGTAACTGATTTTCACCATTGATCATGGTATGTCGTGAGAAAAGGATATATGATTACTGATATCTTTCGAAAATCCGAATGGCCCTCATATATCAGTCAACCACGTGAGATATCGTTCACATTCCGGTAGCGCGTTATGCGAACACTTAAATCTCGAAAATGCGATTTAATTTAGAACGTCGGGGTCGTGGCCTAGTCCGGAATGGCGACGGGCTCCAGCGGTCTTTCGCGTCTACTGTGCGAATGATGAACAATGGGTCTTCTGAATGGTGATGATCCGTTGGAGCACTGACGCATGTCGGAGAGACCCGTCGATCGTGAGTTCAAATCTCACCGACCCCACATTTTTTGTTACAATTTTCTCGATGAGCCATATCGCATTATTCATACCGGATTTATCGCAATTGTTTCATCACGATACAGGGACAACCCTGATCCGGAGATGAAAGGTATGGATAACGATCGGTATCAACGTGGAAAAAAGCAACTGGAGACCATGAGCGGTGCGGGCGTTCATAATATGCTCGATACAATTGAAGGAATAGCGCCAGACCTTGCCCGGTACACAGTTGAATTTCCCTATGGCGATGTCCTCTGCAGGCCGGGACTTGACTTAAAATCGCGACAAGTGGCCACTGTTGCGGCGCTCACCGCACTCGGTAATGCCCCGGTCCAGCTGGGGGCACATATTTCCATGGCGCTGAATGTCGGATGCACCCGCCAGGAAATCGTCGAAATCATCACCCAGATGGCCGTATATGCGGGTTTTCCCGCAGCACTGAACGGTATCGCCGTGGCAAAGGATGTGTTCGCTGAACGGGACCGGAATGGGCTTGAGCTGATACGATAGGATATTAATTTCATTTTCCCAAAAATTTCACGTATTTTTTAATTTTACGGCCGATTCATTCCCATGGCGCACCTGAATGGCAACATGTTTTTCTTACTATCGGCGGGGTTTGGCCTGTCGGTCAATAGTTTCAGTATTCCTGGGAATTAAAACATTTATCATATAACGGGGCTACATAGTTAACAGGAGATTTAACGATTGATGTATCTTATCGGAGAAGCACTTGTCGGGGACGGGCCGGAGCTCGCTCATATCGACCTGATGATCGGAGATAAAGAGGGGCCTGTCGGGGCAGCATTTGCCAATGCACTCTCGCAGCTCTCTGCAGGGCATACCCCACTACTTGCAGTGGTGAGACCAAACCTGTTAACCAAACCAGTAACGCTTGTGATCCCAAAAGTCACGATCAAAAAGGAAGTACAGGTACGCGAGATGTTCGGGCCTGTGCAGGCAGCGGTTGCAAAGGCGGTCGCAGATTTAGTAGAGGAAGGGGCATTCAAAGACCATGATATTGAAAAGATTGTAATCCTCGCCAGTGTTTACCTCGACCCGTCTGCGACTGACTACAATAAAATTTACCGCTATAATTACGGGGCGATGAAACTTGCCATTACCAGGGCAATGGACCTGTTCCCTGACAAAAAGACCCTTATTTACGAGAAAGATCGTGCAGCGCATGCAGTGATGGGCTTCAAAGTGCAACGCCTCTGGGATCCACCCTACCTGCAGGTCGCTCTTGACCTTGTCGATATGAATAAAGTCACCCAGGTGCTCACCGAGCTGCCTGCGAATGACCACCTGATTATCGAGGCCGGTACACCGTTGATCAAGCGGTTCGGCCTGAGCGTCATCTCGGAAATGCGGAAGATCCGGCCGAATGCGTTTATCATTGCAGACTTAAAAATCCTTGATACCGGAAACCTTGAGGCACGGATGGCGGCAGATGCATCGGCTGACGCCGTGGTCATTTCCGGGCTCGCACCCGTCTCGACAATTGAGAAAGCGATTATCGAGGCGAAAAAGACCGGGATCTATTCTGTCGTGGACATGTTGAACGTGACCGACCCGGTGAAGTTGATTGCAGGACTGTCCGTGAAGCCTGACATTGTTGAACTCCACCGTGCGATCGATGCAGAAGAGACCAAGCATGCCTGGGGCAACATTGCCGCATTGAAGAAGGCAGCTGGTGGAAAATTACTCGTCGCAACTGCCGGGGGTATCAGGGCAGAAGTGGTGAAGGACGCACTGAAGTCAGGTGCAGATATCCTTGTCGTCGGAAGGGCAATCACCGCAAGCAAGGACATCCGTTCTTCAGCTGAAATATTCCTTGAAAACCTGAACCGGGAAGAGATTGACCAGTTCAGGGTGATGACCGACTTCTAGTCCGTCAGTATATTTTTTATTATCACCCCCTTTTTTGATGCAGGAATTGAATATCAGAATGTGACAGGATTTAGATAATCAGAATATGCGTGATTCTTTTTTTAGCCTGAACCTGACAGAATCCC
>CAIJED010000196.1 GCA_903819595.1 uncultured Methanomicrobiales archaeon
CGGGGACCAGTCCTTCCGATTGTAACGCTTTTTTATGATAGCCGGCAATCCTGAGCAAACGGTCAGCATCCGGTCGCCTGCAGCCTGAAAAACCTGCAATCGGATTTAATGGCCGGATAACGGGAATGACCCCCATGGCCGCGAGGTCCCGGATACATGACTTCATCTCTTCATCTGTCTCCCCAAGCCCGAGAATTACGTTTGAAAACACGTGTCCACGTCCGAATAGGGATACGGATTTTGCAAGGACACGCATGATGAGATCGCGGTCATGTCCGGGACATAAGGTTGCAAATAACCCGGGGGTAGCACATTCGATGTTGAACTTTACTTCCTTCACGCCAAGTCCGAACAGGCGCCCGGGTGTCTCTTCTGTCGGGTAAATTGAGACACCGATGGGGAGACCAAAACCTGCCAGGTCCCGGACAACCTGGCTGACATAATCTTCTTCCTCAACAATATCAGAAAATACGCCGCTGGTAATGGAGATCGCATCAATCCGGTCTTGAATGCGCTCAACCATGGCATGAATTTCAGCGATCGATTTTCTCCGTTTTGCCAGGCGTGGCACGTTACAGTAATGGCAATTGAAGATACAGCCGCTGCTGACGGTAATATAGGCCTGTTCCGGGCAGTGAAGGCCAATCGGTTCAAGCCGGCCGGATACCACCATCTCCCCGAAACGAAGGGTGACAGCCCCATCTCCCAGGTGGGTAATTTCAACGGGGCTATGGTCTGAACGGGCAAACCGTACCCTCATGCGACCGGTAGAGAAGAATACCGAGCCGGCACCTCCTGCACCGGGACCGGCAGATGAACTTGACAGGTAGGGTGTGACATCTTTTCCGGTGAGCCGTGCAGATCCAACGGCAAGGAGGGCAGCTTTTAATTCCTGTCCCTGCATAAGGTCAGTGCCTCCTCGTATCGCGTGTAAAATGGGATTGCGGCCACTGCACCAATGGCCCCGCGACCATTCCTCACAATGCGCAGGTTGATGTCGTCGATTTCCAAAAGCATCTCCCGCCTCACTTCACCCCGTTTCACCTTCCATGCGAAGTCCACGAGATTTTGCGGGTCAAACCCCGTATATACTGCCATACCGGTCTCTTCTGAAAGGGTGTAACGATCCAGCAGTCCTGCAAAATGATCGATCAGGTGAGCAGGATTGGATGATGCAAATTCTGCCACAATGCTGACACAATTTTTTGTCCGGTACGGGACCGGGTACAGTTGCACAATCGTGTGGGACAGGTAGCGGGACTGTGGATCTTCAACCGCCTTCGCAATATTATGGACGAGCGTCCAGGTGGCCCCCTGTTCAGGTGTGTCAGTGTCGTCAACGCCAATCAGGACTCGCTGCCGCCTTGGCAGCCAGACGGTTGAACCAGCACGTTTTCCGCCCCCTGACGGGTCGTTTATGCTTCGTGTGACACCTTCTGCATAGGAACGGCAGATGGACGCACCGACACCTCCGCCGCCAAGTCCGATGTACGAGATCCTTATTTCATTCTCATCAAGGGAAACAGCGCTTATCCCTGCAGGAAAATGGGAACCTTCGAGGGCAAGGTCCGCCTCACCCGGGCGTAGCAGGTACCGCACGGTCGGACCGATATTCCTGGCAGAACAGACAAGCGGGCTCTGTGCATAATGGTGTTGTGCCCACATTGCACCCCCGGTGCAGTCGAAAAATTCGATCAGTTCGACGCGTTCACCTGAGGAATCCGCTACCGCGACAATCTGCGGGTACCGGATACTGTACGGATCAGGTAGGTTCACCATAGAGACCTGCTGCTTCGATGCCCCTGTTGCCCCATAATACCGCACCCAGCGCACCGATTCTGCCTTTTCTTCCTGCAGTGTCAATAAATCTGATCCCGGCAGATGCCGCAATATCCTCAGCATCCTTAAGACTGACAATCTCGGTCTTAATCCTCCGGCAGGCACCGTTCATCATTTTCGGGAATTCAATACCCCGGAAAAAGGCAATGCCCGTATCTTTACTGCAGGAGTTTTCCTCAATATAATCACGGACATAGGTGAGAAGTGCATCCACTGACCCGGACCTGACGGCAAAATTCAACGCAGACCCCACGCAGTTGGTTGTTTTTTCCGGCACCAGGGGATTGAGCTGGATTAGCCTCATATTAAGAAATTCAACTCCCGCAACCTTGCATTGTTCACCGCATTTCAAGGCAAGGACCCAGGTGGCTCCCTTCTCAGGGGTATCTGTGTCATCAATGCCGATGGTGACTTTCTCGTACAGGGGCGAGATAATACGTACCCTGTTCACCCTCGCTCCGCCGACCACCATGTCCTCCTCTGTCGGGTATTCAGCCCGGATCACACCGGGTGCCTGCGGAAGACAGGCAGCGATTCCCACCCCTGCACCGGCAATGCCGGCCCAGGACGTGACAACCTCGTCTCCCTGTACTTCAACACCTTCGAGGGCCTGGCCCCCGATATTCTCTCCGGCAGCCCCGAAACCAGCCTGAAATGAACCAAGCCGCGCCAGCATCCTCATTTCAGTGCCTTCGACACGGGTAGAGATCAGTGCCCCTTTTGCGCGGATACGGTTCATTGCATCCCACTCAATCGGTCCCCTCGCGTGACACTCCTCAATGATCTCCGCAAGACCCGCACCCTTGTCCACCATCACAAGAAATCGCCGGGAAAACAGTGCTCCATACTTCGTTTTTATTTCTTCGGGCTTTTTGACAATCATTTTGTCACCGGAAATATCGTTATCAGAATAGTTGGCAAGATATTATTTAAGCAGATCGATCAGTTGGCCCGCTGACATTCACGAAATAGATAAAAAAGATTTAAAGGATCTTGTGGAGCTCGAACTTGAAAGGCCCGAGAGTGCCACCATAGTTGCCGGCACTGATAAATTTGACGCCTTTTACCATGCAGGCCGCCCGGATCCCGGCCGCCATTGCTTCCGCAACTGCGGCTTCGGATACTCCGTCAATAACAATTTCGAACACACCATTGATACCATCAGGGATCTTGCTCTCCGGGACCTTCGCCTTCAGAGACGGGCAATATTGTTCGTTGGTGCTGGCATTCATGAATTTATACTTCTTGCTGCCTACTTTTGACCCGCTTCCGACAATGCCGCCAGGGAAAGACGTAATAACGCCACAGACTTCACTGACTGCCGCAACGGCTGCCTGGGCACCGACCAGTGCGGACATCGTACTGTCACCCATGACAAAGAAATTGCCACCTGCAACGCCCTTCACAACGCCAATCTCTTCTTCTGTCAGGAAATCTCCCCCCATCAGGGGAATTGCCCAGACACTGCGGTCACCAACCTTGGTCTGGTATTCATAACCGTCACCGAAGAAATGCAGTTTCATCGGGAGTTTCTCTTCGCAGTCTGTGATACCGTTGAATGCAGCGGTGGTCGGTGCAGTAAGCACACACTCTGCGACACGCTCAATCAGCTGTTCTTTTAGTTTTTTCTTGCTCGGGTGGACAATAAGAATCCTATATCCAGGCCTGCCGTCAGGCGTCTTCTGGGGGGGCACATACTGGTCAATGCCTGCTTCTGCCGGACATGCGATCACCGATGTCCCAAAACCGGTCGCTTCGACTGCTGCACTGTAAGCGAGTTCCTTCGTTGCAGCGGTAACGATTACAGAGCTCACCCATGCGGGAAATGCTTCTGCAAACGTGTTGTCAATTTTTACGCCGTTAATTTCCATATTCAACTACCTCGGACAAAGAATGTACCATGGCCGTAATAGAATAAATTTTCTAAGTGGTTTTTTGATCGCCCGAAAGAATGTGGCCTCCAACCGTCAGGCGGAATAGTATCATCCGGGTGGAAAAAGGATGACCGGACCATCGTACCAGGATGGCCCTCTCCCACCCAACGAGGTGAAAATTGCACCCTCCAATTTTCAATAATAATGGAAAATTATCCCTTTTTTTCATTTTAGCCGAGAAGTATTGTCTCTTTCATACAGAGGTTGATACAACCACCAACTCAATTATAAACCGCATATTGCTATACGGTAAAGGGGTATGGTTATTGCAGTACTCCCAGTTAGCATCATCCATAAATCAGAACGCCCGGCCCGCAATAGTGATGTGCCCCTGATGAACGGCAACGATGCCAAACCGGGAAATTTGCCATGGCCATCTGACCCCTGGTATCTACGAGAGCGTGCGGTTAGTTGAAGAAGTAGGGAACCATGCTGATTTTGTAGTCCGGGATGTTCGATGGACTCGACAGGAAAATGATGCAACGGGTTGACAGTATTTCCAGCCAAAATCTAATGGCCGGGTCATCAGGGGTGATGCCACATTCCCGGAAAAAACAGTCCTGGCTATTTCCACGGCGGCAGGAATGGTATCCACCACTTGCTGGGGCAGTTACCTGTCAAACCATCACAAGGGTCCGGAACACATCCGAAACTATTCGTGGGATCCTATTTTCCGGTATATATGAATGGTGTCACTATGCCAGGGGTACCACCTCCACTTCATTTCACGAGAAAGGAATGACCGTGGACATATACTGGATTTATCCGCACCAGAGACTCCGGGTAACAGTGATAATTGATCAGGCTACCAGGGTACCTATGTCAGCCCCGACACCGGGTGTTTTCGCAACGTTTACCTTTCCAGTGACATCGCATCAGAGCTCCGGAACGTAAAACACCGGGCCGGACTGAAAAGTTGAAGGATAGTTACCCATCCTGGAAGGTACAACATGACTAAATACCCGGAAACAACTCAATTCGGGCGTTTTTCTCCGGGTCATTGGTACAACACGACGAAAATTGCGCTAACACTCTTCAATCGCTAACTGAAAGGATCACCAGGGCGTAAATTCTGTCAGCATTCCATGATATTTTTCATCAGCGAAGAAAAAAACCGGCAATACAATGGATCCGCGTTGAGACCGGAATTTGACCCCAATTTTTAACCCGATTGTTATAAAAAGCCACTTTTTGGAGTAATGGAAGGATTTAACCGGAACATGGAAGAGCCCGGGTCCGACCCTGGTATATACGTAAGAATATCCCGATCCGATCGCACGGAAGTTAGGATTTTACAGGTGAATTTCGTTATAATTTGATTTTAGAGGTAGAAATAACAGCGGAATAACTTAATACCCGATCCCTGACCCTGTTTTTGAGAAAAAGCGAAAAATTTTGCTCACTCGCGCATAAATTTATGCCACGGGTGAAAGGAAGTACACTTTATTTCATTGTCTGTTAATTACTATACATTGATAACTGGATTAAACATCGATTAAATCCCCAATTCAATTCAGAAGAGTTTATCTACATTATTTTACAACTTTTTTTATATCGATTTTTATAATCGATCGAGCTGGTGCGTGATTAAGCAATGGCGTTTGCAGTGCATATTAACATGGAGCATTGTACCGGCTGTAACAATTGTGTGGTGGCGTGCCCGGTTGACGCATTAGAACTGCATACAGTAGATCCAGTTACCAAGGACAAGATCTACAGGGTCAAGGATGGGAAATCCGTCGTCCTTGACTTTAAGGCAGAACTTTGCGCCGGATGCGGCGTATGTGTCGAAGCATGCCCACATGATGTTATCAGACTGGCCGGACCCTGGAACACAGGGATGGCAAAGGTACAGTGAGTGAGAGGAGTGAGGTAAAATACATGACATTGTTTCCCAAATACTCCAAGATACGGGATGGAGTCAATTTCGTGAATTCGCAGAAACTTCTGCAGAACACGAATACCCTGATTCTGAATTCTGAGGTCTGTACAGGGTGTGGCGTTTGTGTGGACGCCTGTCCTGAAGAGGCAATCGTACTCGGACTTGTCGGGGCTGTAAGGCGGGGTGCAGTTGATTATGCGGCACCAGTGGATATTGACGAGCAGAAATGCGTTTATTGTGGCGTCTGCGTCATCATGTGCCCGTTCAATGCACTAACCCATAAAGTCGACGGTGAAGAAAGGCTCCCGATTCTCGAAAAGGAAGGGTTCCCACAGTATGACCTGACCGCGAAGGTCGACCAGGAAAAGTGTGTTAAATGCACTATCTGCGACGAGGTCTGCCCGAGGGACGCAATTCTTCGTGATGTCCCGGCGTATGAAGGCACCGATAAGACCGCAAATGAACGGCAGGTTGCATTGAAAAGCAAAACCACCTTCAAGGTCGATGACGAGAAATGCACACTTTGTGGTATCTGCGGGGCGGTCTGCCCGGCAATCGACGTAAAACACAAGAAATTCACTGCCGAAAGCGGTAAGGTTGAAGGGGAAGTTGTGTGGGACGAGACAAAGTGCGATGCGTGTAAGGTCTGCGTTGAACTCTGTCCTGAAGAGTGCATCACCGTAGAACGCGAGATCGTTAGCGACAAGATGGCGGGTGAAGTAACCATCGATCAGAAGCAGTGCTGCACCTGTACATGGTGTTCAACGAACTGCCCGACGGAAGCCATCACGATTGAAAAGATCTTTACTGGTGATATTGAGTTTAATGCCACAAAATGCCCCGGTGGTTGCTCAACCTGCGTGGATATCTGCCCTGCAAATGCCATCTTTTTGCCAACACCAAAGGCAGCTGCCGATATGAAGGGTGAAATTGAATCCACAATCGCTGTCAACAAGGATTTCTGCATCCTTTGTGGTGCATGTGTCAATGCATGCCCGGGTGAGGATATCATCGTCCTTAAACGGGATGGAATCCGGATAAAAGGCGATGAAACTGAGCTTTTCAAGAAGATCAAAGCAAAACTCTTCGAGAGGCGGACATCAAAGGTTAAGGAAGATATCCGGGCCCAGGTAAACCTGAAAATGATGGAGAAGGCGTGAGGTGACAGGTATGGCAAAAACTAAAGGATACCCTGAAGCATTGGAAACCAAACTCCGTGACCGCTATATGTACGGCGATGATTCACATCCTGAATTCACGGATTCGGTAGAAAAGATCTCGATGTCAATCCCCCATATGTGCTACCAGTGTGGAACATGCACCGCTTCCTGTCCGTCAGCTCCCCGCAGCTCATATCGGATCAGGAAATTTGTCAGAAGGGTTGTACTCGGCCTTGAAAACGAAGCACTTACCGACCCGGACCTCTGGCTCTGCACGACCTGCTACAGCTGCACCGACCGCTGCCCACGTGATATTGCACCAACCGATGTAATCATGGCAATGAGAAACCTTGCCTTTAAACGTGATATCATCCCGGTCAATTTCTTAAAGACCGTCCAGGCAATTTACACGACGGGACATGGAGTGCCAAATAACGATGTAAACCGGGCCGCCCGGGTAAAACTTGGAATGGACGCAGATCCACCAACTACCCACACGTATAAGGAATTCATCCCCGGTATACAGAAGATCCTGGACTATTATAAACTCAAGGCAAATGCCGACAGGATCGTCAAAGAAAGGGAGGGGTGAGCAATCATGGAAGCAAAACACAAATACGCATTTTACCTCGGCTGCATTGCCCCCAACCGTTACCCCGGATCCGAAGCGGCTGCAATCAAAACCAGCAGGAAACTCGGTATCGAACTTGTCCCCCTGAAGGGTGCAAGCTGCTGTCCTGCACCGGGTGCATTCGGTTCCATCGACTTAAATGTCTGGTATGCGATGGCGGCACGTAATCTCGTACTCGCTGAGCAGATGAAAATGGACATCGCTCTCCTCTGTAATGGGTGTTACAAGTCGATCTGGGAAGTAAACCACAAGCTGAAACACCACGATGAACTCCGTGACGGTGTCAACGAGGTGCTGAAAACCATTGATATGGAATACAAAGGCTCGATCAATGTCTACCACCTTGCGGAACTCATGTACGACGATAAAATCGTCGGTCCTGCTAAAATCCGCGACAGCGTGACAAACCCCCTTACCGGTGCCAGAATCGCAGTCCACTATGGCTGCCACCTGATAAAGCCACGGAAGGACCGGGAATTTGAAAAAACAGAAATCCTGAATACGGAAAACCCGACCTGGATGGAAGAACTTGTTGCGGCCCTCGGTGCAACCCCGGTTGAATACCGTCAGAAGATGATGTGTTGCGGTGCGGGTGGCGGTGTACGTGGTTACGATATTGTCCATGCACTCGATATCGCCAACGAGAAACTGATCAACTTAAAGGAAGCAAATGTTGACGCTCTCACCGATATCTGTCCATTCTGTCAGCTCCAGTTTGACCGTGGCCAGATTGAAATCAAAGAGAAGTTCGGGGTCGAATATAATCTGCCTGTTCTTCACTTCTGTGAACTGCTTGGACTGGCACAGGGAATGAGCCCGCAGGACCTTGCACTGGATCTCCATGGGATCAGCTGCGAGCCGTTCCTGCAGAAGGTGCTGTGAAGGAGGTACTGAACATGGCTGAAAGAAAAACCAAGAAAGAGATATCGTCCACGAAGGGGACCACCACTGCAGTAAAGAAGCAGGCACCAGCAAAACTCGCAATCGGAGAACAGCCCGCAGCACAGAAAGAGGCACGGATTGGGGTTTTCATCTGCCACTGTGGTACAAACATTGCCGGTTCAATGGATATCAACGCAGTACAGGAATATGCAAAAACCATTCCGAATGTCGGGTATGTTGACAACTACAAGAATATGTGCTCGATGCCCGGGCAGGCTGTGATTAACAAGGCAATCCATGACAACAAGCTCACCGGTGTTGTCGTTGCTGCATGTTCACCACGTCTTCACGAACCAACGTTCAGGACGGCAACCAAGGAAGGTGGCCTCAACCCGTTCCGGTTCGAGATGGCAAACATCCGGGAGCAGAACTCGTGGGTGCACATGCATGACCAGGAAGGGTCAACAGAGAAAGCAAAAGACGCGATCCGCATTGCTGTTGCAAAGGCATCTCTTCTCGAAGACCTGTTTCCAAAGAGTGTCCCGGTTGAGAAGGCTGCAATGGTTGTCGGTGCAGGTATCGCCGGAATGCAGGCAGCCCTTGACCTGGCAAACGCCGGTATCAAAACCTACCTGATCGAGAAGACCCCGACCATCGGCGGCCGCATGTCCCAGCTCGACAAGACGTTCCCAACACTCGACTGTTCGCAGTGTATCCTCACCCCAAAAATGGTGGATGTGGGAAGGAGCCCCAATATTGAGCTGATGACCTATTCTGAGGTAGAATCCGTCGAAGGTTATATCGGTAACTTCGATGTCACCATCAGGAAGAAAGCCCGCGGGGTTCTTACTCCGGCAGAGGCAGCAGCGAAAGGTATTGTCGGTGGGGGCTGCAATGGCTGTGGTGACTGCGAGACTGCCTGCCCGGTTATCCAGCCTAACACCTTTGAAGAAGGAATGAAGCCACGAAAGGCCATCTATATCCAGCACCCGCAGGTCGTTCCCCTGCTCTACACCATTGACAAAGAGGCCTGTATCAAGTGTGAAATTTGTGTCAAGGTATGTGGTGAAAAGAAGGCAATCGACCTCAACCAGGAAGATGAATTCGTCAAGGTAAAGGTTGGTACGGCAATCATGGCCGTCGGGTATGATATCTTCCCAATCGAGAACAAGACCGAGTGGGGCTACAAGAGATATGAAAACGTCATCACCAGCCTTGAGTTCGAACGCTTGATCTGTGCATCCGGTCCGACCGGCGGCCACATGGTCCGCCCGAGTGACGGGGTCGCACCAAAGAAGGTCGCGTTCCTCCTCTGTGCAGGTTCAAGAGATAATACCGGGATCGGCAAGCCCTATTGTTCCAGGTTCTGCTGCATGTATTCACTGAAGCATGCCCACCAGCTGATCGAGAAAATGCCTGGGGTTCAGCCTTATATCTTCTACATGGATATCCGGTCCTTCGGTAAGATGTATGAAGAGTTCTATTACCGCATCCAGGACGAAGGTGCGAAGTTCATCCGTGGTCGTGTCTCGAACATTCTCGAAGACCCGGTATCAAAGAACCTCATGGTATTTGCTGACGACACTCTGCTTGACCGGCCGATGAAACTTGAAGTTGACCTTGTCGTGCTTGCCGCAGCAGTCCAGCCATCAGCTGACACCAACCGGACCAGGAAGCTCTTCGGTGTATCCTGTTCCATGGATGGATGGCTCCTTGAGGCACACCCGAAACTGAACCCATGCGGTACCACCACAGCCGGTGTGTTCCTTGCAGGGGCCTGCCAGGGTCCAAAGGACATTCCTGACGTAGTTGCTTCAGCAGAAGGTGCAGCATCGGCCGCAAGTATCCCGATCCATGTCGGCCACGTCGAACTTGAGCCGTACTTCGCCCAGTGTATCGAGGAGAAATGCGCAGGATGCGGAATGTGTGTCAATCTCTGTCCATACACTGCACTGGCACTTATAGAAAAAGATGGAAGGAAAGTCATGCAGGTTACAGAAGCAAAATGTAAAGGCTGCGGTACCTGCGGTGGTTTCTGCCCCGGAGGCGCAATCTGGATGAACCACTTTGCTACACCCCAGATTATTGCTCAGATTGATGCATTCCTCCTCGGAGGCGAGCACTAATGGCAGGACATGAAGCCATCCCGAAACGTGAGGAGGGCGCATTTAAGCCCAAGATCATTGGGATCCTCTGTAACTGGTGTTCCTACGCCGGTGCGGATCTCGCCGGAGGCGGCCGTATCCAGTACCCGCCTGATGTCAGAGTGGTCCGTGTCATGTGCACGGGACGTATCGACCCCCTCTTCATCATGAAAGCATTCACAGACGGTGCAGATGGTGTACTGATTTCAGGCTGCCATTTCGGTGACTGTCACTACCTCGAAGGAAATTTCAAGGCTGCAAAGAGGCTGTTCCTTGTCAAGAACCTGTTGAAAAACATCGGTCTTGAAGATAAGAGGTTAAGGATGACCTTTGTTTCGGCATCGGAAGGAGCAAAATGGGGTAAGGTTATCACTGACGTGGTAAAGACAGTGGAAGATCTTGGCCCAAGCCCTCTGACAGAACTGATGAAATAAGACAATTACAATTTCCAGCCATACAATCCGGCAGAGACTGGCGAACTGAGGGGGGAAAGACCTCTATCTCAAAAGCCTGCAGGATTATTGAACTGGATAATAAAATAAGAGGATAA
>CAIJED010000197.1 GCA_903819595.1 uncultured Methanomicrobiales archaeon
AAATCATCACCAAGCGATAGATAGAAATCGGGCCGGTCCTGGCCGGCATTACGCAACGTCTGTTCATACAAGGCAGCATTAAACATTGTGTTGGCGCGTTCCGGGTGCGAGTCCGCCTGCACGCCAAAGGTAAAGGTACTCCCCGGTGACCGGTCTGTGTGGAACGAATGCTCCGGGCTACTATGAAGAACGGCTGTGTCGTTCTCCCGGTAGCAGGTACGGTAATAGTACTGCTCGTCCGGTGCAAGGCCCTGGAGGGTGACCGCAAGGGGGGACCCGGCCTTTGCACGTAACTCAGGGGTCTGGCACGGGTATGAACCCGGCGAGGTCCCGTATTCAAAGGAAATGAAAAGGTCTTTTTTCGGGACCAGGCTGACCGTGACGGCGTTTTCAGCAGGCCGGGTGAGAAGTTCAGTCGCAATAAAACCCGAAGCATAATCCGGGCTTTCTTTAGGCCCGGCCGTCACCCGGGTGGTGCAGGACAGGTTAACAGTAGTCCCGGCCGGTTGTCCACCGGTAACGGGAGTTATGACGGGTGTGGCCACTGGCAGGACCCTGTCTTCAGTATGGGTACAACCGGCGAGAAAAACAGCACCCGCTACCAGGATACAACAGAAAAAAATGGAATAATTTTTACTGGTCATCCTTCGGGTCCTTTGTCCTGGTTACACCCGGTAAAGGGGCCTTCGCTTTGAAATTTCATTGGTAATCACGTTGTTATTCAGTGGGGGGCCGGTTGTACCAGCCTATCCGGAAAAAATTGGGTTTCAAAGGTGTAAAAACCAATTTTTAATCTGGGTAAAGATGTTGTTATCAGCGGCCTGGACCTGTCCACGGCCTTGTGTGCCTGAAGTCTGACCAGCCTGCCCGGTTTTCTGGGCCTGCTGGTTCTTTGTCCCGGTGCCTTCTATCGCCTCTACAACACCCGGGTTATTCTTTTTAAACGTGTCCAGCCACGTTTTCAACGCTTCACGGTCCCCGCTTTTCAGTAATGCCTGTACTCCGCTTACATCATATCCCTTCTGCTGGAGCTGGGCGATGACTTCTTCAACAGGCATACGGTTCTGCTGTCCCTGGGCATTCCCCTGTCCAGGTTGGGTGACGTTCCCTGCCATGGGTCCGTTACCCTGCCCCGGGTTCTTACCGGTTGATTGCCCCTTTCCTGGTTGCAATGGTCCCTGTCCACTATGGATGACGTTCCCCGCCCCAGGACTATTACCCTGCTCCGGGTTTGGCCCGGTCCCCTGTCCCGGGGTTACCGTTGCCTGCTGCAGGCCCTGCAGCCATGTGGACATCTGTGCGTTGTCGTATTGCCCGACACCGAAGAGGAAATCCGATGGAACATTTTGCGGCATACTGACAGGCTGTGAGTACAGGTATCCACCGTCACAGGTGAAATTTGCAAGGTTCCGCAGTGCAACCATCTTCTGCTTTTGTTCACTCGTGGCCGTCTTTCCCACGTCAGCGAAGTGTGTTGCGTAGTAGTACGAGATCTCACCATCAAGCTCCCCGTACCGTGCAGATAGGGAACGGACAAGGCTCTCGTCAATGGTATCACCGGTTAACGCAGTACGCAGTTCGGTTGCAATTGCAGTCCGCTTTGCAACGATCTCGTTGAGGTCAGCACGCTGGAGGTCCACAAGGCTGGTAATTTTCTTCCGCTGGGTGTCGGTTAATGCGTTTAAGAAGTTCTCCCCGGAATCACCGGTCAGGGTAGTACTGATGGAATAGTCAGGGTTGCCCATTGCCGGGCGGTCTTTCATGTAGAATGAGCCGAAGTAGGTCGCCTGCCGTTCAGGACAGAAATACACGTCGGAAGTAACATTTCCCGCATACCAGGCGAACATCTCGCTGGCAAAGGTCCTCATGGCTACCGAGTTGTCCTGGCCGCTGTTTTTCAGGACTTCCGAAGCATCCACTTCAGGCATCGAGAGCATCCCTCCAGACGCCATTTTATCAAGGTATGCCCGCTGGGTCTGGTTAAGGGACCGGAGCACGCTGGCATAGGCCTCTGCCCGGTCCAGGCTGATGCTTGCATCAACATCGTACAATTTTGCCGAGTAGGCCATCACGGCAGCCTTGTCAAGGCCGCTGCTCCCGGTGGGGATCGTACCTTCAAGCTGGGCACGGAACGCCTTCGTCAGCGGGAACCGCATGTACCCGTACTGGGTAGAAAGCGGCGCCTCTGTTTTTGAAAGCGCAATAAACTGGGCCAGCTGATCATCATTCAGGATAGACAGTACATTGTCTGAAACCCGGGTGACAAAGTCCGTATTATGCCCCATCTGCGTGGCATCATTATCGCGGAGGTATTGGAAACCTGCATAATCCGCAACTTTCCCGGGGGGAAGGAACGTATCGCTGCATGCCTCCCCGGTTAGAAAGGCCAGTGCGTCAAAAGCAATAGTAGCCTGCTGGGCCTGGTCGGAAAGGGTCTGTTCCATGGTATACGCCTGGACACCAGCAGTCCCCTGGCCAGGCCCTTGTACCTGTACCTGTCCCTGTCCTTGTCCTTGTCCTTGTCCGGGTTGCTGAGAACCGGGACCTGCGGTCTGCGGACCGGGAGCACCGGCAGTACCTGCTGCACTGACTGCTGCAACCATCAGTGCCATAATACAGAACACGGCAACAACAAGGCTTATCTTTTTTGATAGTTTCATCGTTGACATTCTCCTTGTATGGTTTTTCCCATATAGGGTTATTATGCAGATTAATCAGGAAAAGAGATAAGGAAATGCCAGAATTTGCCCCGGATTACACCCAAATCATACCCAAATCTACATTATTCCATGCTGGTCCAGATCAGGATTGCCAGGGCTGCTGTTGCACAAAGGTCAGGAACAATATGGAATAGCCCGATATAGTCCGGCAGACCTCCGGTGAGAGACACGATCAGTGGATTGCATGTAACTGCATACATATCCAGGGCAAAGATGACACGCCATCAGGCCGAGTGCAAATGAATCCTAATCTTCCGGTAAATACCTGCATAGGTGATGATTGGGGGACGTTTCAGATACTATGCGGTGCCGCACTTCACTCTCTCGAAGCGCTTCTTCCCCCCTGATCTTTTGCAGAGACAGATACGTGACAACACTCGCAACGACAATGAATATTGACACCCTGGTAACAGCTGCCAAAATAAAATTAGGATCATTCGAAACGGGAATTACCTGGAAAAATAAGCACCCCGAGGAGCACGGAGTATACAAACCCACGTTGTGCGTAGTGCATGCACGTGAAGAAGATCGGAATAAAAATAATCGCAAGTCCCTAATTCACCAGGATTACACTGATGAACAGGGATAGGAGGGTCAGGATGAACAGAAGAATAATGGGCAGCCTTCCCTTTTGCGGTGCAGGGAGTAACTCCAGGGTTTTCATGGGTTACCACCTCGTTTTATACCATTATCCGGATTCTTGACTGACTTATGGACCGCATACAGGTCCAGGCAGTTTTTTTTCATATCGGTCGGGCGTAGCTTACGTTCAAGGACGCTTTACCCAGCGTAATAGACGAGATCGCTTTGGTGAGTAGGGGGCCGGTGACCTGGCTGGTCGCACCAGGTAACACTGGCGAATCAGATAGTGCGTACACGGTAAAGGTGTAGGTCTTAGCCCCGGGCCCCTGCGAGCAGGGGGGCTCATACGCCAGGGTAGAACCGTGGCTTCCTGCACCCAGTGTACCAACCCCTGAACTATTCCTGGCCAGGATGGAGGTAGATTTCGGAATGTGATACAACACCCAGTTCCACTTGGTAGTCCCATCACCCGGTAATGTTGTCATCATCAGTGCAAATTCCCTGGTCCCTGCAGGCACATTCGTCCATGATAATGCCATGGAAGAACTGGAACCATCGCACGTGTATTCAGCTGGCAATGTGCCACCTTCGACAACGGCATCACTGGTAAGTGAAAAAACTTCTTTGTCCGCATAGCCGGTAACCAGATCATGAGGTTCGTTTGTATTGTAATTGGAGATTTTTTCATCCGGTAGCGGTAACGGGCGTTCTGTAGCCGGTCTGAAGTCCTGTTTCTGGACAAGGGGATCTGTCTGTGTAATACATCCCGAAAAAATTGCAATGACAACCGTCACTGCAATGATCGCTATGATTCCTGCAAATTGTTTCATGACGTTTTCCTTTTATTCCATACATGGCAGGACTCAAGACATCCTGGTCCCGGTTTACATGTATCCGGGGAGGGGACGTGGTGACCTTGGATTCTCTCCAGGCATCCCTCTGTTTCAGACCTTCCATAACGAAATGAAGCTGTTGAAGACCATTTGTTTTGAAATTTCATTTCTGGTCTCATGGGTTATCCAAAGAGGATCCTGTTCAAGGAAACTCCCCGGAAAAAATGGTTTTCAGAGATTTGAAAACCAGCTGATAATGATATCAAAGATGTTTTTATCCGCATGCTGCGCCGTTCCCTCGGACGGAACTCCTGGATTTGAACTTTCAGACCCTGTTTTCTGACCCTGCTTATTCTTCGTCCCGGTGCCTTCGATCGTCTCTACAACACCCGGGTTACTCTTTTTAAACGTGTCCAGCCATGTCTTTACCGCTTCAGGGTCTCCGCTTTGAAGTAACGTCTTTGCTTCGCTCACGTCGTATCCCTTCTGGTCAAGCTGTGCAATGACCTCTTCAACCGGGATACGGACTCCCTGATCCTGGCCTGGCTGGGTGACATTTCCAACCCTTGGCCCATTCCCCTGCCCCGGGTTAGTACCATTTACCTTTCCCTGGCCAGGTCCCTGCCCCGGTGTTATTCCGCCATTCCCTGCTTCATTGTGGGTTAACACAGAATTATTTTCATGGGTATCCGCCATCTGCTGTTCTGGACCCGGTCCGGTTCCGGGTTGCCGGGAACCGGTTCCCGCGGACTGTTGCCCGGATGGCCCGTCTGTACTTGCTGCACTGGCGGCTGCTGCCATGAGTACCATCATACATAACACGGCCACAACAATACCTGCTTTCTTTGATAGGTTTATCGTTAACATTCTCCTTTTCTGGTTTATCCTAAAACCAGGGTTATTATGAAGGATAATCAGGAAAAGAGATAAGGAAATGCCAGAATTAGCCCCGGATTACACCCAAATCATACCCAAATCACCATTATTGAACGCTGATCCTGGTTTGGAGAACCGGCAATCTTGTGTACCCCGTAGATACCTGCAGGAATCGCAACCATTGAGCCCTATTACCCGGTAACTGCCGTGTAAAGACAGGGGCAGGGCAATGGACGAAGGCCGTAATCGTGTTCTCAACAGGCTCATGGTGAAGCAGACCCTCCCGGCTGGGTGTTGGGGGTCACCGCCCTTTTTCGATCCAGGTACTTATCCCCTGCATCCAGGGGGTGTTTATGTGTGACCAACACTTTCCGGAAAATATCGTCCCCTGAATCTTCCAGGACACGGGGGAATGTATCTCCCATAACCGGGTATATGTGAAAAAAAGTATTTTCTTTTATTCATTTATGGAGAGTTTACCTGGAAATGCTGAACCCGGCAGCTTTCGTTCCGGTAGTCCTGTCACTATTCGTGACGACAACGTTCCAGCTCCCGGTTGCCGTTGTTGCCGGAATTACAAATTTGCACGTGATTGCGGTTGGACTTGAGACCACGACACTGGTCGCAACAATATCCGGCTGACCACTTTTCTGTAACTTGACCATCGCCCCAGATCTGAAATTGGTCCCCGCGAGGTTTGTTATGCTTATGGTCGCCCCTGTCTTCCCCGAAGCGGGGGTGATGCCCGTAACTGTGGGTGAGGGGGGGGCCATGACGCTGAACCCGGCAGCTTTCGTTCCGGTAGTTTTGTCACTGTTCGTGACCACTACATCCCAGCTCCCGGTTACCGCTGTTGCCGGGATACTGACCGTACACATTATCCTTGTCGGACTAGTGACTGCTATAGTACCTGTGATAATATCGGCCTGGCCGGCCTTCAGCAATTTCACCGTAGCTCCCGGTCTGAAATTGGTACCTGCAAGGTTCGTTATGTTCACCGTAGTTCCAGCGGTCCCCGAGGTGGGGGTAATACCCGTAACCGTGGGAGAAGGGGGTGCCGTGATGCTGAACCCGGCAGCCTTCTTACCTGTTGTCCCATCGGTGTTCGTGACCACTATATCCCAGCTCCCGGTTGCCGCTGTTGCCGGGATAATGACCGTGCATGTTATCTTTGTCGGGCTGGTGACTGCTACGTTATTCGCAACGATATCCGCCTGGCCAGCCTTCAGCAATTTTACCGCGGCTCCCGGCATGAAGTTGGTACCCGCGAGATTTGTTATGCTCACCGTAGTTCCAGCGGTCCCCGAAGTGGGGGTAATACCCGTCACCGTGGGAGCAGTTGGTGCGGTCCGGGAAGTACTGTTCACCCAGGTCATATTGATATTTCCAGACGTATCAACGGTCCTGGTGCTGATCGTATACGGGGTAGCCATCGCCAGGTTGGTTGCCACGTAACTCCTGGCCCCCCTGGTAACATTGGTCCTGAACATGCCGTTGAGATACACCATCACCCTGTCAAAGTCGCCATCTTTTGGATCTATCCACGACCAATTGATAGAATTTGGCTGATATGTGGTATTCCTAAGATTCACAACGCTCTGAGGGGGTGTTGAATCGATTGGTGAAGGACTACTGCCCTGCAGGCTCTGTAACCATGCAGACATTTCTGCACTGTTGTATGTCCCCACTCCGAAGAGGAAATTCGTGGGAATATTCTGTGGCATGCTGATAGGCTGTGAATACAGGTATGCCCCTTCGCAGGTAAAGCCATCCAGGTTTCGCAGCACGTTCATCTTCACTTTCTGGTCGTTCCCAACAGTTTTTCCGACCTCTGCAAAGTGCGTTGCATAATAGTATGAGATCTCCCCATCGAGCTCCCCGTATCGTGCCGAAAGCGAACGCACGAGAGTCTCGTCAATCGTATTGCCAGTTAAAGCCCGCCGGCATTCAGTTGCTATCGCGGTCCTCTTCGCAACAATCTCGTAAAGATCGGACCGCTGGATGTCCACGAGGCTGGTGACTTGTGCACGCTGGGTACCGGTTAAAAGGTCCAGGAAGGCCTCCCCGGAATCACCGGTCAGGTTGGTACTGATGGAATAATTCGGATTGCCCATGGCAGGACGGTCTTTCATGTAGAATGAGCCGAAGTAAGTCGCCTGCCGTTCAGGACAGAAGTATACATCGGACGTGACATTGCCCGCGTACCAGGCGAACATCTCGCTTGCATACGTCCGCATTGCAACCGAGTTATCCTGGCCGCTGTTTTTCAGCACAGCTGATGCATCCACGACTGGCCAGGTGAGCATCCCACCGGAGGCCATCTTGTCGAGGTATGCCCGCTGGGTCTGGTTCAGGGACCGGATTACGCTGGCATAGGTTTTTGCCCGTTCCAGGCTGATACTTGCATCGACCTCGTACAATTTTGCCGAGTACGCCATCACGGCGGCTTTATCAAGGCCGCTGCTTTCAGGGGGAATCGTCCCTTCAAGCTGGCCCCTGAATGCTTTCATCAGGGGAAACCGCATATACCCATACTGGCTGGAAAGCGGGGCCTCTTTTTTTGAAAGCTCGATAAACTTCGACAGCTGGTCGGTGTTCAGGATAATCAGTACATTGTCTGATGCCCTGGTGACAAAATCCGTATTATGCCCCATCTGCGTGGCATCGTTATCACGGAGGTACTGAAAGCCCGCATAATCAGCTACCTTTCCCGGAGGCAGGAACGTGTCGCTGCATGCCTGCCCGGTGAGAAACGCGAGCCCGTCAAATGCGATCGTGGTCTCCTGGGCCTGGTCGGAAAGGGTTTGTTCCAGGGTATATTGCTGGTTGCTGATTGGTCCCTGGCCGGTTGCCCCGGCAGCGGCCGCAGTTGTTGCCACCAGTGCCAGGATGCAGAATGTAATAATTACAAATCCGGTTTTAATTGGTATTTTCATAATTTCTTCACCTCTAGGACGATTATATTTAAACAATACTTGCATTGTAACGTGATTACATCATATATTGTTGTAATGCATTGGTATGATGTAACAATATCCCTCGTTGTGATTATTCATAAATAAGGAAATGCCAGAATTTTCCCCGGATTACACCCAAATCATACCCAATTTACACCCAAATTCTGTTCATCCAGGACCGGTCGTGGGAAAAAACCCACATATTATCCAAATCCAAATTATTCAAGGCTGATCCAGATGAGGATGACCAGGGCTGCCGTTGCACAAAGGTCAGGAACAATCTGGAATAACCCGATATAATCCGGACGACCCCCAAGGAGGCTCACGAGCAGCGGGTTGGATGTGACTGCATACATACCCAGGGCAAAGATAACTGCCATCAGGCCGAGAGTAAAGGAGCTCCGTATCTTCCGGTAAATACCGGCATAGATGATGAACAGGGGGAGAATCAGGCCGATGTTAATGAATGATATCACCGTTTTGAGATTTTCCATCGGAGTAGAAGGTTGCTCGGCCGGGCGTTGCTGCTGTGAAGGGGGGGGATTTGTACTTTGTAGTGGATTTTGGCCTGGTCCGGGATGTGGCGTTTTGACCATGATGGGGATTAGCGTGCTGGCTAGTACCAGGACTATCACCGAAATGAGTATGATCACGACAATATTTTTTTTATCCATGCTACCTATCCTCTTTTATGTCAGATTTTGCATCGATCTGGTTCCAGATCTCCATGAAATCTTCATATCGGGCACTCATTTGTTCAGTAAGAAAATACATAGTCCCATATCCCTCCCCCATTGTTCGGACGACCTGGTGTTTTTTCAAAACATCCAGGTGATGGCGGACCGTTTTATAATCAATGCTGAATTTCAGGGTTAACTGGTTAGCATTATACGGCCGTTCATGAAGTGCCTGAATAATCCTGGCACGATTAATGCCACCTTTTGATCCTGCGATCAACCACCACAATACCTGTTTCACTTCAGCACTCCAACAATCCAGGAATGATATACGTAGTACTGATTTTGATTTTAATTAATGGTTATCGGGCTGGTGCAAATTTAATCCGGCAATTTCGAAATTATTGAATTAATCATCATTAATCATTGATTTCGTTAATCGTGGGTGAGAATTTAAATTTTCAGATGAAGGAACTGAAATGTAACTGATTCAATCGGTGTTCATTAACATTATTTTTTGAGACAACACCAGTGAATGGTACATCGTTTTTAACACCCTCACTTCCTCAAAAACACCGCCCCCTCTCTGTTCCTGCCATCCAGCACCGCCAATACCGATCTTAAAGGAACCGCCTGATTATTACCGTAATTGACGCATCCAGAGTTCTGGATATCACAAAATACCTCACTGCTGACGGGACACTTAAATGGGATGTACCCGAAGGAGAATGGGTAATCCTCCGTGCCGGAATGACCCCAACTGGCACAGTAAATGGCCCTGCTTCACCTGAA
>CAIJED010000198.1 GCA_903819595.1 uncultured Methanomicrobiales archaeon
CTCGTACCGACCATATGCCCGCATCAATTCGGTGATTCCGGGTTGAGACTGTGCCTTTTTTATGAGGATATCCAATTCTTCTGAAAGATTCTCCGTTGCCATTCTTGCCTCTCCACACACTACAGTTAATACCAATTAATTCGCTAAAAAGATTTTGAAATTATTAATAAAATTCATCCTACGAGTTTATTTATATTTATGGTTTAATATTCTTCCTTTGGATCACATATATAATTGAGGTTTTTTGAAGAAAACTATTTATTTCATTCAATTACGCGGCCATTACAATTTTCCGATAATTCTCTTCTGGGATCACCATATGGCTTCCTTAATTTATCCTGTTACCAATATCGGTTATATCGACAAACAGAAAATAAGATCGATCCCAAAAAAATTCGTTCGCATAAATATGTCCATTTAATTTGAAGAATAAATTCATTCGACATCTCGTAGCCAATGTGGACATAATGTGGGCATATGTGGACAATGGTATCAGACGACCTTTATGGACTGGATTTGAGAATAGTATTTTGAAAGTTTTCAATTCATTTCTCCTACTCCCTGCCCTACCAAGCCTAAATGGCAGGACCACACCCCCGGTGCCTCCTGTCCGCAACCGTTCGGATTCTCGTAAGAATTTCGCCCGTCGAAATCATACAGCAAGTGGTAAGCGGATCATTGAAGATCGGACATGGTAAATATCAGTTATGGCACGGCCGGGCCAGATATGCATTCATGCAAGGCAAGAGAAATTATTCTTCAACAACGCAAAAACAACACTGCTATTCTTGTCCCCAGTCAATATGGTAGTGTCCCTACGGGGATAAGATCGGGTAGACAGGTGGCGGTAACTCGCCACCAATCATTTCAAAATCCACACAATTAATCTCCTGATTTCCTTTGCAATCGCTCACCTGATGCAACTTAAAAATAATTAATCTTAATTTTTACTGCGAATTTCACGACATTTAAATGATCCAGATTATGCTCCATTGTTGATTTGAGATTGGAGGCATGGGGGTTTTATTTTACGTCAAAACCTCTTTGGGTGCCGCGGGCACCCAGCCGGTCGGGCAAACCCGGGCATGTACCGTAAACTGTGTCGCCTTGTAACGACAGGTCGGCGCAGCGAAAGCCTGCGGGCACTGCGCCTGGTTCACAAACCACACACTACGCAGGAGTTCCGCCCAGGTCACTTAACCCGGTCGCCTGCGGGCGCCAGGGATAAGAGCCCTGTGCTTGGATGGGGGTCCTGGCGGTGTTGTAAGCCGCCGGTGATGTAGAACATGACTTACGAAACAGTCGCAGAGGCCATCCGACGAATCGCAGGAGAATACCCGGAAGGGACGAAAATTGTCTACGTTCTGACCGGACTCAGGAACGACCCCGTGGGTCACTTCCTGGAAGGAGAACTCAATTTTTTTATTGTACCATGACTTCATGGGGCCCCGCCTTATCGTGTGACCAAATTACGGATTAGTTATGGGCTGTGATCACCGGCCAGGTCATGACTTTTTTTGGTTATACGGTTTCTTTAATCGCGGGGGCATTCTTCGGGCGCCGGGTGATAGCAGCGTGAACGGCGCCCTACGAATCACCCCGCTGGTTTCCGGTTGATCTGTCGTTTGCGACTCCAGCCACGCCATCAACGCTCTAACGATAGTGCCGCGGGCACCATCTGGAAACCGCTGCGTTCCACAACAAA
>CAIJED010000199.1 GCA_903819595.1 uncultured Methanomicrobiales archaeon
TATCTAAAAAACTAGACTTCAATATGTGCGAACGCCGAGTTCATCTATTCTTCATCTTTTCTTCATCTATTCTTCATCTTTTCTGCAACTTTCTTTACAACATTCCGCTTATCCTCGCGCCTCAAACCATTGTCCGGTGAGGCCAACCTGTGTTTCCGTAAACAGCAAGGACCACCCAACGAGTATTGCGTTCACCAGATCCTGTAATGCGGCGTTGTTTACTGCACTATATACAGTGTGGAAAGTTTCGCGGATTTCGCTCCTTTCGATGCTACATCCTGAAAAGTTTCCCTGAAATTTCACTAATTTCTGATTCTCTGTTCAAGCGCATCCAAAGAATCGCATCCCGCATCAAAACCATGAAAATGAGTGGGCTGATTGTCTATCTGAAATGTGACTGGATAACCAGGGCCACGGATCCCGGAACCCTGATCGGACAACGGGTTTGTTATCGCTAGCCTTATTCCGGGTCCGGCATAGTTTTCCCGCTATGTACCGTCTGGCGATCATCAGGTGTCCCGCCTTTTGATGAGGCTGTTTTCCAGGACTGGACGATCTCCAACAACTCCCCTGGCGTTTCGAAGGTGGTGCTGACAATGCCAAGGTATACCGAGCCCGAATTACCGTCCAGTGAGATCGCATCTCCTTCCCGGATGACCTGGCCACCAAGGCGACATTTATTGTTCACCCGGTCAATTTCCAGGCCGGCACAATTGACAATGCAGACCTTTCCCATGTGACGGGCAACGACAGCCGCGTGGGAAGTCCTTGCTCCTTTCGCGGTCAGCAACCCGGACGCCGCATAGATACCCTCGAGGTCATCGGGGGATGCAGTCTCCCTGACAAGGACCACCGGCCCGGACGGTGCGTCTTTTATCGCACGTTCCGGTGAAAATACTACCCTCCCTGTCGCAACACCTCCTGATGCAGGCGTCCCCGTTGCAACCGGGTAATCCATAGTCGAAACACGTGGTACCTTGATCGATCCGAGGTCGATCTCCTCCAGCTGAGATAATGCCATTTCCGGAGTATTGATCCCTTCGTGCCACATATCAACCGCAATCCGGATTGCAGAATACGGTGACCGCTTCCCGTTCCGGGTCTGCAGGATGTAGAGTTTTTCCTCCTGTACTGTAAACTCCATGTCCTGCATATCATGAAAATGCGACTCGACCATTTTTCCGATATGCCTGATCTCCTCGTATACAACCGGCATCGCTTTCTTTAATTCACGCTGTGTTGTGGCAGATTGTTCACCTGACACCACATCTTCGCCCTGGGCACCAAACTTAAAATCAATCACCGGCCCGTCCTCACCGCTCCAGGGGTTCCGTGTAAATACCACCCCTGCTCCTGAATTCAGGCCCATATTTCCAAATACCATCGCCTGGACAGTCACCGCCGTACCTCGCAGGTCTGTTACAGGGTGCATCCGGCGGAATGAATCAGCCCTTGGATTTGTCCACGAGCGAAGGACGGCCGTTGAAGAGATCAGGAGCTGTTTCTTCACATCAAGAGGAAATTCAGAATTTTCTAAGGAGATGAACAACCGCTGGTATTGATCTGCCAGTTTCATCAGGGTGGCACAATCCATTTCGACCACGTCATCGATCCCCTCCTCCTTCATCATTTCACAAAGGAGGACCCGGTACTGCTGCGGGTCCTGGCGAAAAACAATCTCAGCCATATTTTCGAAAAGGCGGCGGTAGGAGTCCCAGGCGAACCTGGGGTTACCGGTTAAAAAAATGAGTCCCCGTATCGTCTCCTGGTTCAGTCCCACGTTAAGAATGGTATCCATGATCCCAGGCATCGATACCGGGGCACCCGACCGGACAGAAACGAGGAGCGGTTTCCTTGGACTCCCATAGGAAAGACCGGTCGCATGTTCCAGGTACGAGATCCCTTCCCCGAGGAGTTCAAAAAGATAGGAGGGTGCTTTCTTCCCACTCTTGTAATAGTCTTCACACACTGACACGTTTATTGCAAAACCGGGAGGGATGGGGATGCCTAACGAGGACATGATCCCGAGGCCGGCAGCCTTGCTGCCAAAATCTTCCTGTGGGATTTCCTCCTTCATTCCAGGCCCGAAAAATACGATGCGGGGTGAGTTGTCTTTTTTCATGGTTACCAGTTCAGACCCTCGAGAATATTGTTTCTCAACCCGAATGCAGCTTTCATCAGGGAATTTGTTGAACTCTCGATGATCCGTGCAATCTCGAAGAATACCCGTAATTCCTTGTAATCAGTTGTTTCCACAAGGATCACTTTTTCAGTATTCCTCAGCGCTTCGTCGGCTTCCCGTTCCATGCTGATCACCGCATCGATCGCCCGGATGAAGTCCTGCATCTCCTCACGACTGTACCCCCGGTGTACATACTGTGATGCAATGACCGCCTTCAGATATTCCTGGCTGCATTTTACCGCAATCACCCCGAGCGTAACAAGTTCTTTTAACATTTTTTCAGAATGGGTGATCCCCGGGACCAGGGTGGTGAAGAAACTGGCCTCCTCAAGAGAATCGAGAGCGTCATCTGCCACATTGATCAGGTCTGCATATTCCCGGGCAGATTCAAAGCGAAGTGAAAGAGACCGGACTTTTGAGACGAGGTTGTCGGCCTCACTCTCCCAGTTCTTTGCACGCCTCGCAGTCCTTTCGGTAAACTGGCTGTTTTCTTTTCTCTGTATGTGAAGCAGTGCGTCCCTGACCGACATGGCAACTTCAACAGTAAGGGTTGCATGTTGTTCACAAATTTCCATCAGGTTCTCATGGGCCGAATGGAAATACCTGAGTAATTCAGCTTTAATTTCATCCTGGACCAGTAACCGGGAATGGTTGGCAATCAGTCCGGTCGCTGCAGCATTAAAGACCCACTGGAAATACTCGATGGTCTTCTCCCTCCCGAGTATCTGGTACAGGGGTTCACCGTACCGCAATGGGATGCGGGCAGCCATTTCAAGCCCGTCGTAGATCAACTTTTCTCCACCGACAGAAAGAAACCCTACATGCCCGACTTCGTGTTCCGCCGCCCACCGGAGCACGGTGACACAGTCTTTGTTCGGCAGGAAACTCCGTAGCCGTTTTCTTGCACGGTTCCAGTCGATGAGAAATACGATCCTCGAGCCAAGAAATTCAAGAAGTTTCTTCTGCTCTTCCTCGTCCTTTGTCCGGTAACTTCCCACAGATAAGTGAAATAGTTTTTTTTCAAACGATTCATCACCCTTCCTGGAACGTGTATCTTCCCACGTAATATCCCAGGAATCAAAAAGGCCCTGGAAAAACTGCAGACGTGGCATATGGATATCGGTATACGTGATGGTAATCACCTGCGGTGCCACATGAATAATCAGGATGTGCGCATCGGTGACCCCGATATCATTCTGGATGACGAGTCGGTCATTTGTCCTCGTGGCGGTGGTACCGAGGCCGGGATGGTCGAATTTCAGAGGGGACGTCCTGTTCAGACCCGACATGAAAGCCCGGATAAGATGTATATCCGGCTCCTGGATGTGATAGGTCAATGCCCCGTCAATATTCTCCGTGGATATCATTTTCTGGAGATTGTTTAACGACCGGTGCATGTCCATCAGGAGATGATGAAGGCTGTCCGGTCCACCGGGGTCTCCCCTGGTCATATCCGAAATCACCCTGCTATCTGTCTCCTCCTCAACTGAACCGGCCAATTCGCCCAGGAGATTTTTCATCCTTTTATCGTAGTCTTCCGCTTCCGGCAGCTGATTTCTGGCGATAGGAGCATGCATCGCACGGAAACACCGTTTCACCTCACCAATTATTGCAGGAAACTCAGGCACATGGTACATCATGGGCCCCGTCTTTTTTGCACCGGCGATCACACGGTCAAAGGAGTCAGATACAATACCCGCGTCTTCACGCTCTCTCGAAAGGCTGGTAATTTCAAGGTTCGGGTGGTCAGCATGAGTCTGTGCCGCCTGGAGCAGGGTAAAGTAGTATTTTGCCTGGTCATTTGCGGCCAGCCCGCAATTCACCATTTCGGGTAAGAGAAGACTGTTTTCGCCAAGTTCACGTATGATACTGTATTTTCCTGCCATGTTCATACCAGAATGATCTGTGGTAAAAATAACCGGCCAGACAGACCTGATATTCTCTTTTCTATATTTCACTCCTTTATAGAAGTATCGCCTTCACCCGGTACTGGCGTTTCTTTAATCTCTCCTGAAGATACACCGGGGTTTGTACACGTACTGATGCTACGAACACTTGTGATATGAACACCCTGAACCCGGTGATGGTATCAGGTTGAAGACGGGAGCATCAGCGATACCAGGGTTTTGACGATGAAAAAAAGAGATAGCTTTCAGAGCGAGACCGGGGGATTCTGCTCCATGGCTGAGTATACTTCGCGGAACAGGCTACGGGTCTCGAGTCCTTCTTCCCGTGACATTTTCTGGATGGCGAATCCAACATGGATCAAAACGAATTCTCCGACCTCAACATCAACCAGGTCAAGACGTATCTCCTGTTGCAGGTCGCCATAATCAACTACACCAATATTTCCTTCCTTGATTTCAATTACTTCAGCGGGAATTGCAATACACACGATAGGACTCCGTAAATCAACGTACTATGTGTGTATCGGCAAAATAAAACCATTCGGATCGGGTGCAAAGAAACACGGGGCTGATAGCCAATCGGTCCCGATGAAAATGGGAAAAAATAAAGGCAGGAGCCGGTCCACCGATTACCGTATCAGGGAAAAAGGCCCCGTCAAAATTGTTCAGGTCCATGGACCAGCTTTGGGTGCCCCGTGTTCTGCATGACATCCGGTGAGGCACAGTACGATTCTCCCGAATGGACCCGTGGTCGGGCTGACCATTGATTTATACCCCGGGGTATAACCTATTAATCGTGGACAGTATTACCCATGCATTACTGATTGCCGCCACACTTATGGCCATCGGGGCACCTGATCTGATCCCGTTCGGTATTCTGGGGGCAGTGATACCTGACGTAGATGTCTTATTTAGCCTGTTCTCTTCGAAAAGACCTTCTTTGTATATCTTCGTTCACGGGGGAGCAGCGCATAGCATTGCCGGGGCGGTCTGCATGGGCCTCATCGCTTTTGGAGCATTGTCATTATTCGTCGCCGCATTTGGTGAAATGTTATTCTTTTCACCCCTCGTCACTTTTACGGTACTCTCATTTGCTGCGGTCATTGTGGGAGCCCTGTCGCATGTGGCCATCGATTATCTTGCCACCCCCGGCATCCCGTTATTCTGGCCCAGAAACGAGACGAAGTACACCCTCGGGGTCTTCGCAGGACCGAGCGTAGTGATGATGGTGATCAGCTGGACATTCATTCTCCTACTTATGGCGGGTCTCATCATGAGTTCCGGACTCGTCATCTACGGGGCCGTGTTCCTGGTCTATCTCTGGTTCAGTTTCGTTATCAGGGCCTGGGCCGCAGGGACCATTCCCGGAAGTATGTATCCGACAATCAACCCGTTTCGCTGGCTTGCAATTGAAAAATTACACGATTCCTGGACGATGAAATACATTAACATCCTTTCCCGGTCAGAGACGGGTGCCAGGACCTGGCCTACCAACAGGGGTGTTACCACTGACGAGATGAAGCGGATGTCGGGTCTGGATGCCGTCAGGAGAGTCCTGTACCATTCGATCTTCACGATTGCAAGCCGCATGGATAACGGTGTTATCGAGATCCAGGACCCCTTACGGGTAGACGGGATTGTCAGGTACCCACCATTCTATGCCCGTGTCGTTCTGATACAAAAGAATGGAATTGACTGGGAAGTATTACCAGACATTGGCCGGGCAACCTGATCCTATACTCCTGACACGACGAAAAAAAGAGTCCTCTGTAAAAAAATACGGGATCACATGATGGATAGCACCGGGAATCACCTCATGCATCGTTGCCTGACCTTCAGGCTAACAGGGTGAGTATAACCCGGCTCCCACGATATAGTCATTCCCGTCGCTGCCATTTGCAAGCTGGAAATATGCAGATTTCTTAAATATTCCCTGCTCTGCCGGGTTTTCATGGATATAATCGATCCAGCCTGCATGTTTTTCGAGAGCCCGCTGTACCATCTGGTCCCGGAATGGATTTCCCGTCACATCTGTTGTCCCTTTGAGGTTACTGCCAACTGAGGAGATCGTGTCTGCTTCTGCGACCAGGGTCACATTACGGTCAAAAATATAGACATACAATGCGGGGTTAGCCTTGTCCCAGTAGGGGTCCTCACCATGATTGATCCGGGTGATCGTATCCGTTGCATTTTCTGTCAACCGGGCTGCCGTGTAGGAAACCAGGTGGGTTACCTGGTCAGGCTGTATGGTCTCCCTCGCACACGAGACGCCGAGGTTCCGGTACATGATCTCTTCGTACTTCGTCACTCCGGTCTCGTTCTTTTCATTACGGACCTCGTTGAGCCCCTCCTGGAATGCTTCCACCAGAGTATCAGGGGTATCAGGACTGAATGCATAGTAAAAGTCCGTCGGTGGGAACCGGTAGATTACCTCGTACCTGTTGGGATCAGCGGCAAAAGTACCAATAAAATGTTTTCCCGTCATTTCCCCGGTCACCCAGGCATCGATGGCACCGGATTCAAGTAATGATACCATCTCTGGACCGTCATGTCCTGTAACCAGGGAACTTTCAGGAATTCCGATATCTTTTAACGAAGAGATCGAACTGGTATTGGCAATAATACCGATACGAATCGATTTTAGGGCACTCGAATTCTGGTAGGCGGAGGTATAATTTCTGACAGAAAACACCGCATTACTGCTGCTTGCAAAAGGGCCTGCCCATTTGAAGAGTGATTCACGGTCAGGAGTACGGGCGACCGAAAATAGTACGGTCCTCGGACCTGTTTTTGCCATCTCATACCCTTCGGACCAGGGGAGAAGGATGACCTTGTTTTGTGTTACGTTTGTACCGTAGCCTGACATGACCGCACCGAGGATATCGATGGAAATACCGTGGAGTTCATTGTTATCCCGGTAATTTAGCGGCGGGTATTCTTCGGTATAGTAATGCAGCGTGGATAACCCGGCAGACGGGTAATAATCCGCCCTGATACGTTCATATGCGCTCATTCCTCCATCCAGCGGCTTCTTTTGCAGCTCCTCAAGTGCCAGGCGGAATGACCGGACGATATCAGGGGATGTCCCCCGGGAAAACGCATAATACAACCCGGTAGAGTCGAGAGAATAAACCGGAACGAATATCCCGGCCCTCCCGGTTTCATGGCGGGACAAATAATCACCGGATAATTGTTCATACGCCCACAGGTCAACAGTTCCGTTATCAAGTGCCCGAATCGCATCCGATGGTTTTTGGTACGGGACAATCTGTGATTCATGTACACCAAGAGCTTGCAGCTGGGTACCAGCGGCATCGTCCCTAATCACGCCGATGTGATAATTGTTAAGGTCATCAGGAGTTTTTACTTCGATCTGATTTCCCCTTTTTGCAAACAGGACCGTATGAACCGTATCGAATGGCCCCACCCACTGGAATTGCTGTTCCCGTTCAGGTAACCGGTCCGTTGAAAAAAGGACAATATCGGGTTCAGACAATGATCTCTGGTAGGCCTCGTTCCATGGCAGCACATGGAAATTCCCGGCGTAGGCATCTTCACCCGCTGTATTTGCCATTTTGCGGATAAGGTCAGTCGCAAAACCCTTTGCCGAACCATTTTCAAGATAATTATAAGGTGGTGCCTGTTCGGTAAGATAAGTCAGGTGA
>CAIJED010000200.1 GCA_903819595.1 uncultured Methanomicrobiales archaeon
ATCAACCGCGAGCTTCCTAATAAATAATGCAGGGAAACGCTCGAATTTTGGGCATCCTTTTAGATCCACATCATCCAGATCATTCAGTACAATGCTGGCACAGGCTAGAGAGAAATATCCTATGGGGACCCGCAGGTCGCCATTTTTTACGATTACCCATGTGGTGGACAACTTCATTTTCTGGTTGTCCAGTGCATGCTGTATCAGGAAATTCTGGAGTGGTGCACTCCCTTCCATATCAGCACAACAAAAAAAGGTCAATCTGAATAGAACCAGATAAAAGAACCAAACTCGTCTCGGCAGGATTGATCTTCATGGTTTAGAATTTAAGCGCCTTCGCTAGTTCTTGTGCACGCTTTGCAGCTGCCCTGCTCAGGTCATTTTCGTGATCCCATGGATTGTTATCGTATTCACGGAAACGACGGGCATCCTCATTTTTTAGTATGATGGTTGTATTAAACGGTCCTGCCATTTCTATTCCCTGCATAATTGACTGGTCTGCTCCATTTCACACATCTGACATGCACTACATCATATATACATTAATAATAGTATCCCAGACATTTCCCCCCAGATTACTCAAAGGGGAATGTATATGGACAAATAACCCAACACTATATTGAGTAATCGTGTCTGCACAGGCATCAATTCCCAAAGTTAGGATCTTTTCCCTTCTTGGATATGTGGAAGCAGCTTTGAACCTGGCAGAGTATCACCCTGATAACCATGGGATCTTTATTGGAACGGTACCTGAATGTCCGGGATTTTTTGCGCAGGGGAATACACGAAACGAGGCAGAAAAAAATTTAAGGGATGTAATTGAAGGAAATCTTCTTCTTGGACTTCAGCTCGGCTTTGAGATACCACCAATTACGGGGATTACCATTCAATATGTCGAGACTGACGCCACTCAGTACAAATGAAGTTATCAGAAAACTTCGCAACCTTGGTTTTATTGGCCCTATCCCGGGTGGCAGGCATCAACGGATGGTTCACATGACAATGAAGAAGATCATTCCGATTCCGATGCATTCAGGCAGTGATATCAGCGTGGGATTTATCCGCGAGATAATCAGGGAGATTGGAGTTTCACGGGAATAATGGCTTGCGTTATGATACCTCAAATCCATTCTCTCACCCTGACAGAGCTAATGTCCCGAAACAAAACATGGTGAATTCCTTCGTTTCTACCTTGTTCCGGGATCTTGTTATTCATGTGAAATCTTAGTATCCCACTATGTTCCGGTTAATCCCTATTCCCCCTGAGTGGTTCATCGGAAGACCGCAGGATAATCGGGGGGTGTAGGTGAAGGATTCAAATTAAAAAAATAGGACAATGATTTTCACCCATTACACTCCCGCCTCCCTCCACATCGGACAGACCGTTTGCACCCGGCCATCTCACCGAAGCAGAAGCGAAACAGTTCCCTGATTATTGTGAGCAGCGGGTCCCCGGGGATTGGGACAAAGCCGAATGTCTTGAAGAAACTGATGAACTGCAGGGTTGAGTGCATGTACAGCACTTCATGCCCGCAGGCCTCGATCAGCGCCTGGACGACGAGCCGGGCCTGGCTCCGTCCACGGTACTCTTCAAGCGTGAAGACGCCGTCGACTTCGTGCCCGTCGAGATGCAACCTGACACCTGCGCAACGGCGGCAATTCGTCCCGTCGACGAAGGTGCCGAAAATGCGGTCTTCAGCGGGGTTGGCCTCCTGCTGGTGATAATGGTACCAGACCTCTTTCTCGAGGGGGAATTCGGGTATGGTAAGTTCGCGGGTTTCAGCACCAGCCAATGAACTTCACCGGAGATCGGAAGAGCACAGTCTGAACTCCAGTCACTGAAC
>CAIJED010000201.1 GCA_903819595.1 uncultured Methanomicrobiales archaeon
AGGAGCTATACCTGGAGAAAACATGGCATATCTGTCTACCAACAAGTCTGTAAACCTCGCACCAGGCCCTGTATCCATCCCTCTAATCAGATGAATTTCATCATTCTGCCGGAACTTCAGATATCAGGACATAATCATTGAGTTTTCTCCTGAAAACACGTTCAAAATGTTTTGACTCAAATTTTACACCCCATGATTCGAACTGACAATCATCGCGTGCCAAAATCACAAGATCTGCCGATTGCTTTGTTATCCCGGTGAAACGGACCTGTTCAATCAGTGCCGCGTGCCCACGGTCGAGACTCTCAGCGAGACGTAGGAATGCTGCCAGTTTCCGAATAATCATCCTGTCCTTCCTGTTCACTCCGGGGATATTGGAATTTCTCGACCTGGGAAGTTTTTTTCGGTGAAAGCGGGCGACATTTGCCATAATATTGATCTCGCGGGGTTTAAAACCAAGGAGGTTACTGTTCTGGATAATATAGCATGAATGTTCATGGTGGTTTTGAAACGAGATATGGGATCCGACGTCATGAAGATATGCGGAATATTCAAGCAGCTCCCGTTCCTCTTCTCCAAGGGTGTGGAGTTTCTGTTCCTTTGCCGAATCAAAAAGGTCGAGTGCATGTTTTACCACAGTTCTTGAATGAAATTCATTTATTCCGAAACATCTCCCGGTCTGGAGTACACTCCGCGCTCTCACCGACAGGTTCCCCAGAAGGGGGTAACCGTCCATGCGGGAGAGATAATCCGCTAGAAGTCCATCCTGTAGTCCGCGTTGTGTGATCTCGAGATCTCTGATACCAATCTCCTGGACCAGGGTATCAATAATGGCAGCGCCCGCAATGATAATATCCGCCCTGTCGGGGTTAATTCCCGTGAGCAATCGCCGATCATGGAGTGAGAGAGAACAGAGGCATGAGATAGTTTTCTTCAGATCTGATACATGTAAAACAACCCTGTCTTTCTCTTCAGGATGAAACATCCGGGCAGCGATGTCACACAGGTTGATAAGTGTACCGGAACTCCCTACGTAAATGTCGACGGGATATTTTTTTATCTGGTTCAGATCGGGTGCCAGCACAGTCCTAACATAATTCAGGATTTTGTCATACTGTTCTCTTGTGACCGGTTTCTCATATCGTTCAGGGAAAAAAAGATTTGTGAGCCTTATGGACCCGAGTTTGAGGCTGGAAAGGTTGGTATATGATTTCTGTCCCCCAATCGCTATCTCGGTGCTTCCCCCGCCGATATCTATGATCATTGCATTGCGGTCTTCCAGATGCAGCCCAGAGGTGACCCCAAGATAGATTAAGCGGGCCTCTTCCCGTCCTGATATTACCCGGACGTCAAGCTGTGCCTCATATCGGAGCCGGGTCAGGAAATCGGTCCGGTTTTTCGCTTCCCTGGTGGCCGAAGTCGCAACGGCTACAAATTCTTCAACACCAAATGAACGGGCAAGTTTAACAAATCTTCCGGCGACTATGATGGCCCGTTCCATCGCATCAGGTTTAATCTTGCCCTGCTCAAATTCTCTATCTCCGAGCCTGACTACCTCTTTCTGGCTGCTCATCACTGAATATGAACAATCTTTGTTTAGCCGGACAACAAAGAGTCTGATTGAATTTGTCCCGATATCGATAAATGCAATAACTCTGGATGAATGAACCGTTTGTTGATCGTGAACCTGCATTGTTCCTCACGGGATTTACTGGTATCTTGCAACGCGGGACGACTCGTTGTGTCGTGAACAAATTTTTTCCAAAGCCGGCCTGCAGGACCTTTTGCCATCAATCCGCACATCCTGCTGATCATATAATACCCGGGATGTGTGATCCATTGCTTTTAGTCGATACCGTGTATAGCATCTAGTAACATAGTAAGACTAATATAATTATTCACAATACAGTATAGTCAAATATATATTTTAGGCTGAGATCTAAAATATTATTCCTATCATCCCGGTGAAACAGAACGCAAATTATCGTGACCATTCGTCAGTGAGCCTTCTTAAAATACCGGGTGATACTAGAGGTCAGATCAAAGAATAAAATCTAATACACCTATGGTATTCCGTAGCCGGTTCCAGAAATCCATGGAATTTTCACAAAGCGCGGAAAGGTTATGAGAATCCGACCCATAGTTGGTGATCCGGCGAAACCATATGGAATATGGGTGAAAATAAGGAATTTTGTATTTAGACCACTTTATTGGAAGTGTAAGTAGGACCTGGCCTGCCCCAGAAGTCTTCCAAAATATGTATTGACCCTTTTAATACAACTACATGAAACCTCGTGGGTCTCATTCCGGGTTTCAGATTCCCATTTGGTTAATATCGCCTTTTTTCTTGAATTATTTTTTGCGGTGGACTTCTTTTTTTCATCACCATAACTACACCACTCCGATTTCCCAACAGGGTATGCAGAGCCCGCTCTCCATGGTGTATGCAAAATCGAGTTGAGAAAATTTCTCACCACAACAGTGGCATTTTGCGAATAACTGGGTTCCGACCTTAAAAGTGTCAGGTTTTATACCGATCAGATCTGCCTTCGACTGCGGGGTTGCTGGTATCGTCGCCCGGGTTACGTTTTCCGCGAAGGTCCCGGTTTTCGTACCGGAAATGCTGCTTGTTTCATTTATATCAACAACGTTACTTGCTATGGGCGTCCTGCGGATACAATAAAACGCCTGTATGGATTCTGATAACCGACGGATCTGCTCCTGATGTCTTCCATATGTTCTGAACATTGTTTACTCTTCCCGGGTCCATTCCTGTTTACGAGAATGCTCCCTTATGGGGATTCTTTTGTTACCATATATAATTAACGTTAAAATATATATTATTTTCATTATTATATAGTAACTGCCTATTTTTCTAACAATAGTACTGAAAACATCTGACGTGAACACTTCGGGTGGATTAGGGGTGCCCATGGAGGTTCTTTATGGATGACAAATTGCTCAATAAAGATGGCATTCATGATTTGGGAGCTTCGGAACAGGATTCACCGGACAATTGGCATCTATGGTCTGGCTAATAGGTATCCGGTAAGTGATGACAGAACTCTCCACCATAAAAATTGGGACAGAAATCACAGATTAAAAACGGAAATTGATGAGCCAGACGTGGTACACAATACATCCAAAAGGCCTGTTCTAGGCATCCCTGTTATCGTCCCAATTAGAAGACAATACAAGTGTAAGGCATCGTGAAAATCATCATGGGTGGCCAGAGAAATGCGTTGATTTCCTCGTTATGGATCTTTTCATGTCGCTAAACAGATCATATGGAAACCCATCAACGTTTTTTGGGGGCCTGTCAGTTTTTTCATAGGGTGATGTATTCATTCTGTCATATTCCCTTAATTTATCCAGTGGTTGCAATTTTTCCTGGTAATAACCGAAATGCCAATTGAAAGACCATCAGACTCGATAAGGGTGCACGTCTGCCTTGTTTTTCCCGCAAGGAATCA
>CAIJED010000202.1 GCA_903819595.1 uncultured Methanomicrobiales archaeon
AAACAGAACTGCAATTCTTGCCACCCTCATCATCCTTGTTGCCCTGCTGGCGATTGGGACCGTGTCGGCGGCTGATACAGGCACCGATCACACGATTACCGCATCGGGGACCGGATCCGTCATCGGGACACCAGACCGTGCCCAGATCTCGCTCGCTGTCGAGACGGAGAATGCCGATGTAAAAGCTGCCCAGGCCGAAAATGCGGCCATCATGACAAAAGTAATGGATGCACTGACTGCTGCCGGAATCCCAAAGGATGCGCTGAAGACGACCGGCTACAACATCTACCCGGTGTACGATGATGTGAAGTTCCCGATCGGGCAGCGGATCAAGGCCTACCATGTCTCGAACACCCTGACGGTCACCCTTCACGACGTGAGCCGGACCGGTGAGGTCATCGACATTGGTGTTGCAAACGGGATCAACCAGGCGAACTCCATCCAGTTCCTCCTCTCCGATGAACAGGCGCACGTGCTCAGGACTGAAGCACTGAAAGAGGCTACCGACCGGGCAGCTGCCGATGCACGGACGGTTGCCACTTCACTGGGTGTCAACATCACTTCGGTGAAGACCGCCGAGATTGGCGGAGGGTACACCCCGGTACTGTTCCAGAACTATGCGAGGAGCGATATCGCGTCAGGTGGATCACCAACACCGATCCAGCCCGGGGACATTACCGTCACTGCGACGGTCACGGTGACGTACCTGATTAATTAATTCCCGGAATCTTCTTTTTTTTGATCCTTGACGAGTGGTCAATAGGTCCAAATCAGCATGATCAAGCATTCTCAGACAACCGCATGCACATTATTGGGATGATCATGATTGATACCGGGTGGTGTTGAACGGCCAAACAGAAATGCAGCCATCGATATAAAATGGACATGATCTCAGGTATCGTTTGCACCCATTAACCGGTACCGAGAAAGGCACCTGATGGTTCATGCGATTCAACCTGCAAAACACCGGACTCTTTATGTTTAGTGTCCGGGAATTCCTACCCATTATGATGGCAGGCATATCAAAAAATCAGGATATCTCTTCCACGTGATAACTAAAAGGGTCCGGATGCGGGTTAAGCTGGCAGAGTTTTCATCCTTATCACAGGTTGCCTGGTCCCGGCATTCGCTATTGATTTATATCTTATGTCATGACCGCTTAGAAGAGACGAAAAAATGATTGAACCAGGGGTGCGAAGCTTAGCCGAAATTTTCCCGACACCCAAGAATCATTATCTCCTGATATTCCAAAACTCTATTGAAAGGTCTGAAAAAATGAGCGAACAAAAAAAGGATCCTGTTCAGGAAAAAAAGTGGTCAACACCGCAGTTAACTATACTCGTTCGTGGATATGAGAAAGAAAGTGTATTGTTCGTCTGCAAAGGCGATGGGGAACCGAGATCTCCGAACGGGCAATGGAATGGATGTTCGGCGGATTTTGATTCTCCATGCAATTCGATCGACCGCAGTTGATGCCAACGATGGAGTCAACATCATGAAATCTTTTTTTCATCCCTGACCCGAACTCAGGCTTCATTTATGCACCAGTACGCGCAACCTCTGCAGGTCCTATACCAGGTAATTTTTACCCGTAATGAATATTCTCCAATGTAAACAATACTTTGTGCTGCATATTACGAAGTTTGCATACCTGTTTTTCCAAAATGAACCGTCTTGCCGTGCTCTCAACTCCAATCACTTATGTATAGAATACTAAAAAATCTATTATGGACTTAGTAACTCCTGAATCTATTCTTGCCCGTTCTGATGACATCGTATCACGTGAGATTGAGGGTGAACTTATTATCGTGCCGATTGCATCAGGCATCGGTGATATGGAGGATGAACTCTACACCCTGAATGAGACCGGGAGGTCGATCTGGGAACGAATCGATGGAAAATGTTCTGTTCAGATGATTGCATCTGATCTCGCCAGGGAATATACGGCCTCCTTCGATATGATTACCAAAGATGTGATTGGACTCGCGGGAGAACTCATAAAACGGAAGATCCTCGTGGTGACAGGATAACGGGACGTGTCAACGACGGTACGAAAAATGGCTGGGTGCACACTCACACGTCTTCAGTCATGTCGTCTCTGGAGATGGATTTGCATGAGACTCCCCATGGGTATCATTATCATGGCGGCATCGGACTCTGATCCCGTCTTTGCTAATTCAGGATTAAACCCGGGATTCCCAGGTTCCCTCACCACCAAATCCGGCGTTGACCAACCTGGTGGCTTCATAGTATGGACGAAAGGCTGGTTTTGTCAAACTGGGATGTCCCCCGCCATCGCATGCCCCGTACGTCGGGTACTGGCTCTTCTCCATGTATACTTTTTATCATCGTTACCGTGGCCCGGGTATCGGAGAAGCTCTTATCCGTCCTCCGACCCACATTGCCAAGCAGGAGGGAGCAGATGAGCTGTTCCTTGTCATCTTCCAGACGAACTATTCTGAAATACGACTCTACCAGAAACTGGGTTTTTAGTCGGTATGTCTGCCCGGCCCTGAAGAACGACTGGAGGAGGGAGGACGCCTGCGGGGAAAAAGGCGCATCACGATGGTGAAACGACTGTATGAATGAGGATTGCAACCGAGAGCCACCGGAAGAAGTGAAGATCGGATATACTCATGAGGGTGGGGTCCTGTCTATCTCCAACAAGTACCTGATTGAGATCATCCGGGATGTAACGGCCCGTGGCCGCAAGTTCCGGTTTGAGGCTCCGGGGTTTAGCATGAGCCCGTTCATCAGGGACAGGGATATTATCACCATCGCCCCTTACCAAAGATCTTCCTGCGGTATTGGAGCAGTACTGGCGTTTGTCAGGCCCGGGACCGGACAGCTCATCGTGCACCGGGTTGTTGCCGCCGCAGGAGACGGGTGGCGGATGAAGGGGGACAACAACCCGGAAGAAGACGGGGTGATCCCGCATGATTCCATCATCGGTAAGGTGATACGGGTTGAACGTACCGGTAAACCCATCCGGCAGGGCCTTGGCCCTGAGCGTTTTATCATTGCCCTGCTCTCGCGGCGAAACCTGCTTTCGTACCCACTCTATCCAATCGGAATGCTATATGCTGTAATTCGGAGATATTCATGACGGAATTTATCGGCCTATCAACCAGGATACAGGACTTTTCCCTCTGGGAGAAGATGAAGAGCGGGCGAAAAGTGTTCTCTTTTGACGTCGAGGTGACCGCCCGCTGTAACAACGACTGCCATCACTGCTACATCAACCTCCCGGCCGGGGACCGAAAGGCCAGGGATCAGGAACTTACCCTTGCCGAGATCACAAGGATCGCTGACGAAGCAGTTGCACTTGGTGCAGTCTGGGTACTTATCACCGGTGGTGAGCCGCTGCTGCGGAAGGATTTTGCCGATATTTACCAAGCCCTTAAGCGGAAAGGGCTGCTCATATCGGTGTTCACGAATGCAACGATGATTGAGGAAGAGCATGTGGAACTCTTTCTGAAGTACCCGCCCCGGGATATCGAAATCAGCGTGTATGGTGCGACAAAAGAGACCTACGAGAATGTCACCGGCAGGCCGGGCTCCTTTGATGCATTCGAACGGGGTCTTAAACTTCTGGTGGATGGCGGGGTACGTGTGCGACTCAAGGCGATGGCCCTCCGGTCGAATCTTCACGAATTGCCGGAGATCTCTGCGTTCTGCCGGAAATACACCAAGGATTACTACCGGTTCGACCCGCTTCTCCACCTCCGCTTCGATCGCGACGCATCCCGGAATGTCGGAATAATTTCTGAACGGCTGACGCCGGAAGAGATCGTGGCAATTGAACGTGCTGACAACGAACGGTTCACTAGTCTTACGAAGAACTGTGACAAACTGATCAACGAGGGGTTCTGTCACACCGGCTGCAATCACCTCTTCCACTGCGGGGCAGGGAACGGTAGTTTTTCTGTCAGTTACGACGGAAAGTTCCGGCTCTGTTCCTCTCTCTGGGCACCGGAGACGTTGTATGACCTCAGGACAGGGACCGTTCAGGACGCATGGGAGCATACGGTGCCAACGGTACGAGACCTTAGATCAAACAGTCCGGAGTTCCAGAAGACCTGCAGGAGATGCCCGCTGATCAATCTCTGCCTATGGTGCCCGGCACATGCCTACCTTGAAACCGGGGCGATGGACGCATCTGTCGAGTACTTCTGCCAGGTGGCTCATGCCCGTGCCGCAGCTCTCGGGTATGAGGGATCCCGCCCGCACGCCCACGAACCAGGACCAGAACCGAATGGAGAATGTTAATATGCAGGACACTTTTGCCACGACAAAAATAATGGCCGCCACACCACGCCTCCCTCTCAAAGGCTCTCTTGACCTGACCTACCGCTGTAACAATCGGTGCAGGCACTGCTGGCTCCGGACTACAGACGGGAGCGGCGAGCTCTCACTCAAAGAGATCATTGCCTTAGTCGATGATGCCCGTGCCATGGGGTGCCGGGAATGGGCTATATCAGGTGGCGAGCCGATGCTCCGACCGGATTTTCCGGAGATCTTTGATTACATCACCTCTCACGCGAAGAGTTACAGTATCAATACGAACGGGACGCTCATCACCGAAGAGATTGCAAAACTTATGACCCGGAAAGGGGCAAAGATGGTTGCTATCTACGGAGCAACAGCAGATGTTCATGACCATGTGACACAGAACCCGGATTCCTTTGCTGCCACGATGCGGGGTTTTTCGCTCCTGAAGAATGCCGGTGCCGGTTTTATCGTCCAGATCATCCCGATGAAAGATAGTTACCACCAGCTGCCGGAGATGATAGCACTTGCCAAATCGCTTAGTCCCCACTACCGGATCGGGGCCTCGTGGCTCTACCTGTCTGCAGGGGCTGACCCAGTACGTAATGCAGAGATCTGTGCCCAGCGGCTCCCTCCACGGGATGTGGTAGAACTTGACCGGCCGGATTTCTCCTGCCTGGAGAAGGAGCAGGATGGTGATCCTCCGACGTGTCCGGAAGGTGAGGATCTGCTCTTCTCTCCCTGTATCAAATCGCGGAGAGATTTCCATGTGGATCCGTACGGGATGATGTCATTCTGCTCGTTTATCAAAGACCCAAAAATGCGCTATGACCTCCGGAAGGGGACGTTCCAGGACGCGTGGGACCGGTTCATCCCGTCACTTGCTGAAAAAGTCCGGGGTGGTGAAGAGTTCCGGAATAACTGTGGGTCATGCGACTACGGGAAAGACTGCCGGTGGTGCGCCGTGTATGGGTATCTTGAGCATGGCCGGTATTCGGCACCGGTTGACTATCTCTGCGATGTTGCAAGGGAGATACGGTCATGCAAGGAGGCAATGAAAAAAGATCATCGGCGTTATTTCATGATCGGCGGGATCACAATCCAGGTCGATTCGGACATTCCCTTTACTGAGACCTCCTTTCACCCGAAGTTTTCCAGTTTCATCGTGGATGGCCCAGGTGAGGATACGGTCAGTATCCGCCACCACTTTGAGATCCCCGATCTTCCAGTAGAGAAACGTGGCAAAGAGCTGTACCGGAAGTCCCCATGGGCCATCTATCAGAAAGGAAATTCGTGGATTTATGCGGGAATTCCAACAGACGGGACCCTCTCCCCCCTCCACAAACTGGCGGTATTTTCACACGATCATTCTGCTTGCAGGATCTACAATAACAATGAGGATACTTTCCGGAAAGGGAATATGACATCCTTAACGATGTTTCCCACCGATCAGATCCTGGTCGGCCGTCTTCTTGCAGACCGGGACGGGTTTTTTCTTCACTCGTGCGGTGCCGTGATGGACGGGAAGGGCCTCCTCTTCGTCGGGCATTCTGAAGCTGGGAAATCAACGACTGCCGGTCTGATTGCAGGCCAGGCGAAGATCCTCTGCGATGACCGGAATATTGTCCGTCGATTTGCGGATGGCTGGAAGGTGTACGGGACGTGGAGCCACGGCGATGTGCCTGATGTCTCATCCCGGTCAGCACCCCTGCATGCCATTCTCTTTATCGAAAAGTCAGACGTGAACCGGATTGCCCGGATCGAAGACCGGCGTGAGATCGTCCGCAGGCTGCTGGCGTGTGTGATCCGCCCATTTGTGACCAACGACTGGTGGGAGAAGACCCTTGACGGCGTCGAAAAGATGGCCCGTGAAGTGCCATGTTACGTGATGCAGTTTGATAAGAGCGGGGCAATTGTTCCGGAGCTGAAGCGGCTGTGACCGGTGAGGGGTATGTCCGGACGGTATCCAGGGGAAAAGCCGATCTCCTGAAAGGGAAGCGATTGATTCTGGGGCAATTGGATATCGAGCTCACAGAGCGGTGCAATAACCGGTGTATCCACTGCCTGATCAACCGTCCGGAAGAGGATGCTGATGCCAAAGGCCGCGAGATGGATACGTCATTTGTGCTGGACCTACTCCGACAGGCCGCAGACTTAGGCTGCATGACGGTCAAATTCACCGGCGGGGAACCGCTGCTCCGCCCGGACTTTTCCGAACTGTACCTCGCGGCCAGAAGGCTCGGGATGCAGGTGATCCTGTTTACGAACGGCCGGTTGATCACCCCTGGCCTTGTGGCTCTCCTATCCAGGTATCCACCCGGAAGGGTGGTTGAGATCTCGGTATACGGGATGCATCCCGGATCATACGACATTGCTGCCGGGGCAAAGGGATCATTCGCAGAGTTCCGGCGTGGGGTTGACCTCCTGCTTGAGCACAAGGTCCCTTTTGTTGTCAAACAGGCATTTCTTCCTCAGAACCGGGACGAGATGGAAGAGTTTGAGGCATGGGCTGCGACAATTCCGGGGATGGACAAACGGCCCGGGTACTCGATGAACTTTGACCTCCGTGCCCGCCATGATGACCCTGCAAAGAACGAACGGATCGCAGCCCTTCGCCTTACGCCTGATGAGACGGTCGCCATGCTGGCCAGGGACCCGAAGTATATTCCTGGTATGCAGGAGTTTTGCTGGAAGTTCATGCGTCCCACTGGTGACAAAATTTTCTCCTGCGGGGCCGGTCATGGTACCTGCGTTGATAGTTATGGGATGGCCCAGATGTGCCTGCCCCTCAGGCACCAGGAGATGGTCTGCGATCTCCATCATCATTCCCTCCGGGAAGCACTCATTGAAGTATTCCCGCGGTTCCGTGAGATGAAAGCAACGAATCCTGACTATATTAGGCGATGTGCTGTCTGTTTTTTGAAGGGACTCTGCGAACAATGCCCGGCGAAGTCATGGATGGAGTACGGGGCGCTTGATACACCGGTGGAGTATCTTTGCGATGTGGCCCATGCACAGGCCCGGTACCTGGGGCTGATCGGGGAGCAGGAGAAGGCCTGGGAAGTGACGGATGGGCGGGAGCGGGTGGAGCGGTTTTCAGACGATGGTTTAAATAAACGTGTTGTCCTATAGATTTTCATACCATGATCCCATACTATCATGTCCATCGGGGATGTATCCTGCGTGAGAATAAAGACCTGGCATCAGATGTTGAATAATTGGCAGCAGGCGATAACCTAAATTGAGTAAAATACAAAAAAAAATTAACGGGTGATATGGGATGTTGCGGACCTATAAAGCAATTTTAAAAGATAACTGTGTCGAATGGGATAATGACGCAAACGGGCGAATTAGTAAGGGTATTGCTGTGCCAGTCCATATTACCCTGTTAGATGAATCCGGTACTCCGGAAGATATTGCATGCAGGGGGAAACGCATGGTTTCTGCTCTGAATAAATTAGCAGAGATCCACGCTTTTGCAGATATCACTGATCCAGAAACATGGGAACGTGAAATACGCTTGGATAGGCAATTACCCGGCAGACATGATGCTGATTGATAGTAATATAATAATATATGCTACCTATCCTGATCATGAAGATTTACGGAAATTAATTGAAGAACAGGCACCATTTGTATCAGCGGTTAGTGATGTCGAAGTACTGGGTTATCATAAGTTGAGAGAACAGGAACGTAACTATCTGGAGATGTTTTTTGAGAATGCAAGAGTTTTACCGCTCTCTCAGGAAGTTTTAGATCAGGCAGTTCTCCTCCGCCAATATCGAAAGATGACATTAGGGGATGCATTAATAGCCGGGACTGCAATAACGCACAATTTAACGTTAACCACAAGGAACATCGATGACTTTTAATGGATTGAAGGACTCGCAGTTCTCAATCCCTTTGAACCATCCGAAAAACAGTAAAACCAGGGGTGCAGATTGACATATTCATCAGTAAATCTGCCATAAAATTATGCAATAGGGCTTACTCCCGATTTTTTTGCAGTTTAAACAATTGTTCGAAATGTATCATTGGGCATTTGTCCCTGCAGTTGTGATGGGTGTGCACTCATCAGCCTTTATTGCAACAGGTGTAACGACCTGGAAGTCATTTAACTTCTCTTACCCCTTGACCCCTTGGGTTTTTGTCCCTTATAGAATCTGCGAAGAAAAGCGAGGTTCCTCGTCTGGGCCGAATGAATCAGTCAGGAAATCAACAACCGCCTGGCTTTGACCTCAGCGGTTACACCCTTGCACCCCGTCCGGAGACTGCGCCCCGCAACCGAGTGTATTTACCGTCTGACAGGACA
>CAIJED010000203.1 GCA_903819595.1 uncultured Methanomicrobiales archaeon
AAAACATGCACTCAAGGCATTTATGCACGAATCAGAGAGCAAAGACAAGGGACAGTCCTGTTCAACGCTATGACTGGTGAATTGCACATATGAAAACGAACGTCCTGTTCATCTGCACGCATAATGCGGCTCGCTCCCAGATGGCTGAAGGCTACCTCCGTGCAAAATACGGTGACCGGTTCGAGGCATTCAGCGCCGGAACAGAGGTCTCTATTGTAAGCCCCTATGCAATCCGGGTCATGAAGGAGATCGGGATTGATATCTCGCAGCAACGCTCGAAAAATCTCGACGAATTCGATGGTAAAAAAATGGACCTTGCAGTCACGGTATGCGATAATGCAAAAGCAGCATGCCCGTTTTTCCCGGGCGCAAAGAAGACGTTGCACATGAGTTTTCCCGACCCGAAGAGCTTTACCGGGTCTGACGACGTGGTGCTCGAAGGCTTCCGGAAGGTGAGGGACGATATCAGCAGATGGATTGATGCAACATTCGGACAGGTGGATGCATGGGATGATGAAGAGAGGGAAGTGGTCCAATGGTGAACCGATAACATAAAAGGAACGCCCGGGGGAATCCGGATCCCATTGGGATATTGCTTACCCTTAAATATTGGATAAAAGTATGCTAGGTATCGAAATCTGAACATAGAGATAATTGAGGTGAATTATCATGGCAGAAGAAAAGAAGAAAAAAGGATTTTTCTCGGCAATGAAGGAATCGATGAACAAGACCGGTGGCTGCTGCGGTGCCGGGGAAACCTGTGGTGCAGCACCTGAAAAGGCTGACGACAAGGGAAAGAAAAAGACCGCATCAGAAAAGTGAACGATTAAACTGAACTTTTCAGGCACGATCGAAAATTTATTTTTCTATAACCAGAGGTGACCATATCCATGGATAATAATGAACCGGAGACAGGAAAATTCCAGGAAGTCCTGGTAATTGCCATTGTACCCGTCATTGTCGGGATCCTCATCATCTTGAGCTGGGCACTTTCATACTTCCAGGTTGTCCCGTTCTACATCAGTGGAGGTCTTGCCCTTGTGGCAACACTTTTCGGGGGATACCTGCGGTTTCTGTCGGGTTTCAGAGATATCTGGCACCGGAAGATTACGGTCAACGTATTCGTTACGGTTGCCCTTATTGCGACAATGGCGGTAGGCCAGTTCCTTTCAGCGGCGCTGATTGTGTTCATTATGGCCGTTGTCGGTGCCTTCGAATCCTATACTCTTGATAAAACGAAGAAAAATATCCGGAGCCTGTTAAACTTCGCTCCGAAAATGGCGAATGTACGGCGGGGTCTGGAAGAAGTAACGATACCCGCTGCAGAAGTCCAAATCGGGGACATCGTCGTGATCCGGCCAGGGGAACGGGTCCCTATCGATGGTATCGTGGTCACCGGTGCAAGTAGTGTCAACCAGGCCCCCATTACCGGTGAATCAATTCCGGTCGAAAAGGTGCCGGGGAGCGAAGTGTTCAGTGCGACCATGAATGAGACCGGCCACCTTGAGGTCCGGACAACCCGGGTCGGTGAGGACACAACACTTGCCCGAATCGTTCACCTTGTAGAAGGAGCCCAGGGAACAAGAGCCCCGATACAGGGTATCGCCGACCGGTTTACCACGTATTTCCTCCCGACGGTCCTGGTGATCGGCGTGATCGGGTATCTTCTCTCAAAAGATGTGCTCGTTTTTGTTTCCATTCTGCTTGTTGCCTGCCCCTGTGCATTTGCAATTGCCACCCCGACTGCAGTGACAGCCGGGATCTCCAACATGGCCCGGCGAGGTATCCTGATTAAAGGGGGTAATTTCCTCGAACTTACGGGGAAACTCGACACACTCCTGGTGGACAAGACCGGGACATTCACGATCGGCAAACCAGCGGTTGTTGAAGTCATAGCCCGCCCCGGCTATCGCGAAGAAGACGTGATCCTTCTTGCGGCAACCGGCGAAAAATTCTCGGAACACCCCCTGGTCCGGGCAATTCTTGAAACCGCCCAGACCCGGCACATTCCCGTCCCAGACCCGGTAGAATTTAAAAGTGAGACCGGGATGGGTATTACTGCACGGTCGGGAGAACGTAACCTGATAGTCGGGAAACCGGAATTCCTCGAATTGAAGGGGATAAAACTCAATGAGGAAATCCGCGGCATCGTCACAAAACAGACAGGAATGGGAAGGACTCTCATCCTGGTCGCCAGTGACGACACTATCGCTGGTATGATCGCCATTGCCGACGAGATCCGCCCGGGAACAACGGAGGCAGTTTCAGCCCTGAAGGGCATGGGGGTGAAAAATATCACCATGCTCACCGGGGACAATGAGAATGTTGCCAAGGCCGTGACCACCGCAATCGGCATTGACGGCTACCAGGCGAACCTCCTCCCCGAGCAGAAACTCGAAGCCGTTTCTCAGCTGCAGGAGAAGGGCCAGCTTGTCGGGATGATTGGGGACGGCATTAATGATGCGCCTGCTCTCGCAAAAGCCGACGTTGGTGTTGCAATGGGTGCATCGGGTACGGATGTAGCAATCGAGACCGCTGATGTTACCCTGATGAAAGACGACCTCTGGCAGTTTGTGGACTTTGTCTGGATGTCCCAGAAAGTCATCAGGAGGATTAAAATCAATATCGGACTATCCATGGTGTACAATGCAATCGGGTTGTTGCTCGGCGTTCAGGCCCTCCTCACACCGATCACTGCGACGATCTACCAGGAGGCAGGCTGCATATCAGTAGTACTGAGTTCGACACTTCTCCTGTGGTCTAAGCCTGGTTTCAGCCATGTGACGGGAAGCGAGGAGAAACAATCGATACAGGAGAAAAGCGGGTGAAATCATGACTGACGAACACGAAATACGGAAAAATGTAAGAAAGGTCTATGCCAGGGTGGCGGAGCAGGGGTGTGGTTGCTGTGGCCCGTCCACCTCATGCTGTGGTGGTACAACAACTGCAGAACAAATGGCCGGAAGGGCCGGGTATTCAGCTGAGGAGATGGGAGCGGTCCCGGATGGTGCAAACCTCGGACTCGGATGCGGAAATCCGCTTGCACATGCAGCAATTCATGAAGGAGATACCGTGCTGGACCTGGGTTCCGGGGCCGGGTTCGATTGCTTCCTGGCTGCCCGGGAGGTAGGTGCAACCGGGTTAGTTATCGGGGTGGATATGACTCCCGAGATGCTTGCAAAGGCACGGGAAAATGCAAAGAAATCGGGGGTAACCAATGTTGAATTCAGGCTCGGAGAAATAGAAGCACTGCCGGTTGCCGATAACTCGGTTGATCTCGTTATCTCGAATTGCGTGATCAATCTCTCTCCGGATAAGGCGAAAGTCTTTAGGGAGGCATACCGCGTACTGAAACCGGGCGGATTGCTCATGGTTTCCGATATAGTCCTGGAGCATCCGCTCCCGGAGTCTGTACGAACCTCGGTTGAAGCCTATACGAGCTGTATTGCGGGAGCGGTACTGAAAGATGTGTATCTGGACCTGATCAGCAACGCGAATTTAACCGATGTGGCAGTGCTTGAGGAGGTACGTGTCCCATTCGACCAGTCAGCGACTGATCCTCTGTTCTCAAAGATTGAGGAGGCGATACGAAGCGTGAAGGTCAGAGCGGTAAAACGGTAAATGCCTGAATGCAGAATTTTTTTGGTCCGGGCTCTGCACGATAATAGTGTGGGAACATGAAACAGGGAAATGTCGATAACGTTCAGGAGAAAGATAGCAGCTACCGTATTGAAGCGATATTGACCGTTGACGACCGGGGCCAGATTGTACTTCCCAAGCAGATACGTGAAAAGGCAGGCATGAACACGGGGGAGAGACTTGCCCTTATCGTTTGGGAAAGTAACAGGAAGGTCTGTTGTCTGGGGTTGATAAAGGCGGAAAACCTGAGTGCAGGGGTTAAAGGAGTAATCTCGTCCTTTTTCGATTGATCGGATTGACAGGAGCAGAGAGATTTGATACGTAGATCGACAAGGACG
>CAIJED010000204.1 GCA_903819595.1 uncultured Methanomicrobiales archaeon
GGTTCAGTCCTGAGGATTATGCGATTGTCGAAGACCGGATCCGCCTGCTGAACATCGCCGCCGAGCAACTGTTCGGATGGTCCGAAGCCGAGATCATTGGAAAAACCGTCTCCTACACCCCCCCTGAAAAACGACTGGAATACGAGGCTATCAAACAGCGGATCCGTTCGGGGGAAGCGATCCGTGGTATTGAGTTGCAACGCGTGACGAAAGACGGCAGGAAGATTGATATCCATCTTTTCGCCGCGCCGCTGCATTACAACAAGGGGACGATTTCCGGTGTCCTGGCCATCATCGAAGATATCACGGAGCGAAAAGAGGTGGTGGAGGCGCTTGCAGAGAACCGGAGAATCCTTGATACCCTGATGCATAATCTGCCAGGAATGGCTACCGGTGCAGGAATGATCCAGACTGGACCATGGAGTTTGTCAGCGATGGTTGCATGACTTAACCGGTTATGCGCCAGAAGACCTGATCCAGAATCGCACCCTCTCCTTTGCTTCTCTTATCGTTGCTGAAGACCGGCCACGGGTGAATGACATGGTCCAGCATGAAATTACCCGATTCCAGCCGTTCCAGCTGGAATACCGGATAACCGACCGGTCCGGGAGGGTCAGGTGGGTCTGGGAACAAGGGCGGGGGCTCTTCAACAACCAGGGAGAACTCGTTGCTCTTGAAGGGTACATTACGGACAGCAGCGATCGCAAACGAACCGAAGAAGCGCTCCGGCAGGCAAATAAAAAACTTCACCTGCTGCCAGGTATCACCCGCCATGATATCAATAACCAGCTCACGATGTTGATGGGTTTTCTCGATCTGGCCAAAGAGGCTGCCGGAAATCACGGACCGGTTTGCCGGTATATCGGAAAAGGACGAAAAATTTCTGATACGATACAACAGCTGATCGATATGACCCAGGACTATGAAAATATCGGGCAAAAAGAACCCACCTGGCAGAATATGGGAGATATGTTTGCAGTGGTGGTCGAACGCCGGCAGTTATCCGGTATGATGGTGGAGGTAGAGACCGGGGATCTTGAAGTATTTGCAGATCCTCTTCTGGAAAGGGTTTTCTTCAACCTCCTCGACAATACCTGGCGACATGGGGGACAGGTATCACGTATCCGCCTTTCCTGCACGGTACAGGAAAAGAAGATGGTTGTTATCTATGAAGATGACGGCGAAGGGATTCCTGTAGCTGAAAAATATCACATCTTTGAGAGGGGATTTGGAAAAAATACCGGTCTTGGTCTTTTTCTCTCCCGTGAGATCCTTTCCATCACCGGGATTACGATTACAGAAAACGGGGAGCCAGGCGTGGGGGCATGGTTCGAGATAACGGTGTCTGATGGGGCATACCGCGTTGTTCATGTCGTCCGGTAGTGCTTCGCTGGCGTCATGGGGTCCCATTTTTTCCACGTACTTCCCTGTTGCTGGATATTTGAAAATCACCGGGTTTTGTGAAAATGTCTTAAGGCTTTAAGACGTCCCAGGGAAAGGACCGCTTCACTATTAAAATCATCCAGGGTTACCTTAGCAAAAGGGTCACTATTCTTTGCGATAGAATAGTAGTTGCCTTCGGGGTATAGACGGATCCGGGTGGTCATACCTCCACCCGATTTTTTGTTTCCGTATCACTCCGGACTCCGTATTGATACGTATCAGGCGATTGCACCTAGTGGCTTGGATTTCATGATGACGGCGGGGTGATAATGATGCCGTGTCGCCGTTTCATAACCACCCCATTCCCCGCCCCAGCCAGGCCTGAATGGCGGTACCACATCCCCGGTACCTCAGGTCCGCGCTGGTGAGACGGTTCATGCTCCATTCCAGCATCGAAAGGACTGCAAACCATTAATAACCTTGATTGAAGTAGATCCTAATGAGGAGAATCCGAAATGGTTAAACTGACTGATGAGATCAAGGAATCGCTGACAGGGACCAAGATCGTATTCCTGGCAACAGCTTCAAAGGATGGCATTCCCAACGTTGTCCCGATTGGGGCATTCAAGCTTCTGGATGACGAAAGGCTTCTTATTTCAGACCAGTTTTTCAAAAAGACACTAAATAACCTGAAAGAAAATCCAAAGATTGCCATATCTTTCTGGGGAGAGAAAGGTGGCTTCCAGATCAAGGGTTCGATCACCCTCCATACCAGTGACGAGGTCTTTACACAGGACGTTGCATGGATGAAAGAAATGAGGCCCAACCTGACTCCAAAGTCTGCAGTTATCATGAAGATTACCGAGGTCTATATCATCAAGGCCGGCCCCGATGCGGGGAAGAAGATACTATAACTCATCCGGGTGAATCCCGGATACCCAATGATCCAACAAGAGTTTTTTTTGGGTCTGGCAGAATTTTAACCACTCACCCACGGGAAGTGCTATCAGGAAGAATACAGTCTGTGGGCTACATAGTAACCACCCGGACAGCCGGCTGCAATACTATGCGACACCTTCAGAGCCTGAGATCTCCATGCCTATAAGGACGGATTCTTTTTTACCTAAGTTCCCGGACAAATTAGGCACGCGAATTTGTAAAATCCAACAATTTCTCTTTTTTAATTCATTTCTCTTAAATTATTGTTTGATTCGGGCGTACAGTGGTTATAATGTGTCTATTATATTATAAGCACGTTAAAACATTTGTTTGACAAATTCTATGGCCTTATTGCCGAGAATTACTAAAACTATCAACCATATGTTGAGATTAGATATTTCATGTGCCTACAATATTCGGGATTTTAGGTTTTTACGAACTGGCCAAATTGCCCCTGACTTATTATCCATTCGGCGACCACACGCAATGCCCCGGGTTTAAGTTTCACCGTACGAGTCCTCACGCCCGGATCCTGGCCTTGATCATCACGGGCACTTCGACTAACTATGTAAATCGAGGGATGGGTGGTTAACTATCGGTACGCGTACGTGAGACCCTCGAAAAAATAAATGGGTTGATGAAAAGAGCTGAAGACCCCTTTATACTGATGCTGCGGACGGGATATCGCACGCCGGGTAGGATTCCATTTTTAAAAATAATTATTTAACGAAGAGATTTCTTGGTTGATTAGATTAGTTTATTCAAGTTAAAAAATGGATCATAATATGAGTCGCGCAAGAAAATTTTTGGAACTTTTCTTGTTCATTCCTGAAAAATGGGAAAATTATTTTACTCTTTCGTCAACCGATTGCTTTAATAAAAATTGGAAGATTATTGAATGTAACAGAAAACCTGAAATAATTTGCGTGTATCATGGCCATAGAATCGAGTCCTAATAGAAAATTATACCACATCACCCATATTTCAAATTTATCAAGTATCATTCAAGCAGGCGGGATATTAAGTGGAACAGAATTAAGGAGAGCGGGCGTCCATGCTACGAACATTGGACATACCACTTTGAAAGAAAGCCGTGCAAAGAAAGTTGTTCCCGTCGATCCAGGTGGAACTCTTGAAGACTATGTCCCTCTGTTTTTTTCAACCAGACCCCCCATGATTATTGTTATATCGAAGGGCGCCGTCGAGGGGTATGATGGCCCTCAGGAAGAGGTAATTTATCTAGTCTCTTCAATATCCACTATAACCCAAACGAGCTGTAGATGGTGTTTTACGGATGGCCATGCGCGAGAAGAAATTACTGTATTCTTAAACGAACTTGAAGCGTTAGATTGCATTGACTGGGGGGTAATTGGTCATTGGGATTATAGACCTACATTGTCAGATCCTGATAGAAAACGAAAAAAGCAAGCCGAATTCTTGGTACACGGTTGTTTACCCTGGGAATGTATCGAGACAATTGGAGTCATGAGTGAGAAGATGCGAGGACCTGTCCAAGAAATATTGAACGCTTCATCTTCACACCACA
>CAIJED010000205.1 GCA_903819595.1 uncultured Methanomicrobiales archaeon
CCCCTGGGTTTCCTGCCACCAGTTGATGACGCCCGAGGTGGTGTTGGTTTTAGTTACCCACGGGGCCCAATATTCGGTAGGCGTTTCCTCAGCATTGACCTGGATATTACAGGCAGTACTGGCAGTCCCTTCGCTGTTTGCAACGGTCAGCACTGCATTGAAGGTTACGTTGGACCCTGTTGTATAGGTATGCAGGGGATTTTGCAGGGTAACATTCGGGGTCCCGTCGCCAAAATTCCATTCGTAAGACAGGGGTGGCGTACCGGAAGAGGTATCATTGAACTGGACCTGCAAGGGGGATTTTCCCATTTTAGGGGTGGCAGAAATCCTGCTACCGGGGCACCATTCGCCGGTGCAATGGCCAGGCTGTGTTCGTAGCCGCCCGAGATAGAGGAACAGGTCCCTGCCGGGACATCACACTGCCCGGAATCATTCGCTCCCCATGCCACGATGCTCCCGTCGTGGTGCAACGCCAGGCTGAAATAACCACCAGCACTTACAGCGACAAAGTCGTTCCCTGCCGGGGCATTGCATTGTCCATACTGGTTGTCCCCCCATGCCACGATGCTCCCATCCCGGCGCAGGGCCAGGCTATGATATCCTCCACCGCTTACGGCGACAAAGTTGTTCCCTGGGGGGGCATTACACTGGCCGACTTTGTTATTCCCCCATGCCACGATGCTTCCGTCCTGGCGAAGGGCCAGGTTGTGATACCAACCTGAGGCGATGGCCGAAAAGTCATTCCCGGCCGGGACTGCTCCCGTGGACTCTCCCCATGCCTGGAGGCTGCCGTTCGTAGCGATCGCCAGGCTATGCCACCCTCCGGCACTGATTGCCGCATAACTGGTCCCTGCCGGGACATTGCACTGTCCATACTGGTTGTTTCCCCAGGCGGCAATGCTTCCGTCCGGCCGCAACGCCAGGTTGTGGAAATAACCGGTGGCAATGGCCAGGTAATTGTTTCCTGCCGGCACATTATGCTGGCCATACTGGTTATCTCCCCAGTCATGGAGTGTCCCGTTCCTGATGGCCAGGCTGCTTCCCCAGGAAGAGGCAATCGCCGTGTAGTTGTAACCTGCCGGGACGTTGCATGAACCCTGGTCATTATAGCCCCATGCACGAAGGCTGCCGGGAAGAAGGGTGAAGATCACCACGACATCATGAGTGTCCACCACATCACGAATGGTATACTGGTTGCTGACCTTCTGCGATATCCCGTCATCGTAGATCGCCCCGATTCGATATCCCGGGTCCGGGTTGATGGTAATAGTCGCGTCCTGGTGAATACCAATCGTCTGCTGTGAGGGACTTACAGTGCCGTGGTCACCGATCACCATCGCTTGTACGGTATATTCCGAGGGGATGGCCGCGAAGGAAACCCCGACCTGGTGGTCTCCCCGGATGCCTGAAATGGTGTACGGGTTAACAACCGGTTGTTGCACCCCGTTGTCGGTGACCGATGCGATAAAGTAACCAGGATCAGGGGTGAATGAGACATTTACTGCAGAAAGGAAGGTCGCAGTCTGGCTGGGCGGGTCAGCGGTACCATTTCCCCCTGATACAGAAGCGTTTACCTGGAGTGGCGAATGCAGGGCTGCGGTGTGGTACTGGCCTGTGCTAAGAGAAAAATAGTTATCACCTAACGGGGGTTGGTCCATAAAATAGGTCTCCCCCCAGATAACGATGCTGTTGTTCCCCCGTAAGCCACAGGAGAACTGGTCCCCCGAAACGACTGAACGGTAACCATTGCCCGGAGGTGCGTCGCACTGGTTTGCATTGTTCATCCCCCAGCCGACGACGGTACCATCAGTTTTCAGGGCAAGGGCAGAACTCCCGCCTGCAGAAACTGCTGAAAAATCATTGCCTGCCGGGACGTCACATTCGCCGAACTGGTCGAGACCCCATGCCACGATGCTGCCGTTCGCACGGAGGGCCAGGGAAAAGACATCCCCTGAGCTGATGGCGGTATAATCGTTCCCTGACGGGACGTTGCACTGGCCGTACTGGTTGTTCCCCCATGCAACAAGAGTACCGTTATTCCTTAAAGCCACATTGAACCCTGACCATCCAACGGCGATCGCCTTGTAGTTGTTTCCTGACGGTACGTTATTCTGGCCGTTCCCGTTATCCCCCCATGCCACAACGCTCCCATCCTGCTTAAGTGCCATGCTGTTCATACCTCCGGCAGCGATAGCCGAGTAGGTATTCCCTGCCGGGACATTGCATTGGCCATACATATTGTCCCCCCATGCGACAAGGGTTCCATTTTCGTGCAACGCAATGGTATGGTACTGGCCGGCGGCGACGGATGTGAAATCATCACCTGTCGGGATATTCGTTCGCTGGCCAAAACCATTGGATCCCCAGATAAAGAGGGCTCCGGTTTGCTGTTCAGCTGAAACTATTCCAGTCAGAAAGAGACTGAAGAGGATAATCAGTAAAATTAGTGCCTGCCGTTTCATATTGTTACCTCTATTTGTCGTTGTATACCCCAGAAGGGTTTTATAAACCGGTTATCGTTGTTATTCACTCCGCGCCCATACGTATTTAAACATTTGTCACGGTCCGGGCTAGATGAATTCTTTGGTTAATTTATGGATTCTCGCGTTAAATGACAAAAGAGAGGACGAATTTTGTTATGCCGGGAACCCGGATAAACCTCATTTTACGGCAAATTCCCTCCAACACTTTCCACAGGCCACGACCTTTCCATCCAGGTATTCCATTTCACCCCGTTCCTGTTCGTTTAAATCGCCAGCATATTGCCCCGATTTGTTCTGGTGATGGATAAGGTGATATTGGGCAATTTATTCTGTATTCAAACGATATCTGGTCATTATGTGGATTGTTGCCTTTTCCTGTGTTTTTCAAAATACTCCATTTTTACCTCTGAATGAGGCTATCCCGGAGGTTTCCGTCCACAGCACATGGGATAGTCAGGTATCCTTCAACAGGCCATTCTTTGTCCCCAGCTTTTTCGGTGTACTTGGGTTTTTGAACGGTACCGGCAGCGGTTTTGCCAACGCCGGGTTCCTACTGTCCGGTACTACGGATACCAATGGTAGCGTCACTGTGTAATTAAGGGTACTATAGCGGGGTACAATACCAGGCAGAGGGAGATCCAAATTCGGGCGCGACTCCTATGGGCTTTTGTGTTTGCATTTTTAAATCGGTAAAAATCCCTCCATTTTCCACCGATTTAATGGGTCAATATCGATGCAACGGTATGAACGCCCAACCCCAACTATTTAACCCCGTTCTCGTTCGTTTAAAGAGCCCGTATTTCGCCCCGTTTGGTTTTGATGTATGAAAAGGGCACTTACAGGGAATTTAGTCATATTTCGGCGATAACTGGGCGTTTATTGGGTGTTACCCCTTTCCTGGATTTTACTAATAACGCTGCTTTTATCCAGGAAAGGCGAATATTCAGATTTTTTGCTTACCTGTTCCACATTGACAAGACCTTAAGCTCAAATAACAAGTATTTGGCGATCAGGTTATCTTTTAGTGGTTATTATACGCATAAAAAAAGACGAATCCTACGTATCCGGACCACCCAGGTTATTGTTTCAGAAAGCCTCAGCCAAGCAGGAGAACGGTGTGCATTACGCATGTATTTTCCCTAAAATTTTATTAAAATAAAGCAATCGCGCAATATCGCATTACGGAAATTTTACCTGATGAGGCCCCCTGCCAAACTCTGACGAAGATTTGTTCCGTTTTGATCTCTTCCGGCTCTTCGTCTGGGAAGGGACAAGGAAAAAAACTCAAACCTTGTTACTTTTAACCCGGTTCTTCGAGTAGCAATTGATAGATCGGAAATTGGCAGGGACCGTTGACTATCCGGAATTTATGGAGGTAAAACTGGAGAAGTACTGGGATATTAAAAAAAGAGGGGATACCCGTTACCGGGTTCTGCTATCCTGATTTATAGACTGTGCCGGCTTTCATGACGAAGTTTACCTTCTCCATCACCGTGATATCCTCGAAGGGATTGCCAGGTACCGCGATGATATCAGCAGCATTCCCCTGAGCGAGTGTGCCGAGTTCCGGCCGCATCAGCATGTCTGCGGCTACACTTGTTGCGGCACGGAGTGCACGAAGGGGTGAAATACCGTTAGTCACCATTTCCCCGAACTCAAGCGCACCGTTGACACTATAGGGAAGAATGCCCAGATCGGTTCCAAACGCGATCTTTACCCTGCTTGCTGCGAGATTGCGTGCATTTTCCAGGAGGACATCCTTGTACATCCTCATTTTCATCTTCTCATATGGGTTGTTTCCAATCGATTCCCAGAACTCCTCGCTGTCCGCGAACCGGGCTGATCTCACACCCGCGTACTGGGTAGGGATGAGAAAGACTCCCTTCTCCTCAATTAACTGGAACGTCTTTTTGGATGCCATGGCCCCATGCTCTACGGACCGGACACCGGCAAGTACCGCCATCCGGACCGCGTCATCTCCGTGAAGATGGGCTGATACCGGCCGGTGGTATTGTGTGGCAGTTGCAACAAGGCTCTCCATCTCTTCCCTGGAGTACCCGACATCGACAGGATCATCTGCCGGGGATGCAAAGCCGCCGGATGCGGCAAACTTGATCCATTCGGCACCCCACTTGATCTCTTCCCGGACTACACTCTGGATCTCTAACGGCCCATCGGCAAGATTGTTCTGCCAGCCTTTACAGTCAGGGGAGAGGACTGATGTGGCATCCATATGACCGCTCCTGGCAGAGAGCATGTGACCCGAATTGATCAGCCGTGAACCGGTGATGAGTCCCTGCTCAACTGCTCTTTTTACGTCACGGACCGTGTACCCGTGGAGGTCCATATCCCCGCAGTCCCGGACAGTGGTGAACCCGTTCATCAGGTGGTCCCTCAGCGCTCGTGCTCCAAGAAGGGCTTTGTATCCTCCGGAATGACTCCAGAAAGTACCAACCATTTCTGGCCGTAAGGTGATATGGACATGACAGTCGATGAGGCCGGGCATCACCATCCTGTCCTGGAGGTCAATCTTTTCTGCACCGGCAGGTGCACGGATACTTGTACCGATCCCGGTGACCATCCCCTTTTCAATGAGGATCTCCCGGGGGCCGAGCGGTGCTTCGGCTACGCCATCCCAGATATTTCCTGCACGGATTACGGTCGTGGTCATAATATTATCCACCCTGGCACGAGTGCCACTCCGGTACCTGACTGAACGCATAACTGTTGCATCGGTTTGAAATTTTCACTCATACGTCATCTTCTTTTTTTGGTATCAACGGTGACTGTTTTTAAAAATGTACTGGATCAGGAATATCCCGGGATATTTTCACCCTTTTTCTCATTGCCCGGATGAAATCAAAAAATGGGGTTAACCGGGAATGGATGGTGATCACACCCATCCCGCATCAGTGAGGTGTTTTACCACGGATAAATGAACCCAGAATATCGCCAACAAACACCCCGCAGATGATGGCCCCGATGATGCCGAACACCTGGAATATGGAGTTGATCCCTGCAGCGAGCCCGCCGGTATTCATCTGAAACAACGCCTGGATGAATGTAAAGCCAGGCACCAGCAGGAGGACGACCGGGAGCAGGACGGTGGAAAGGGGAATTTTGAACCTGACCGCGGCTACACTGGCAAAGACGGTCAAAATAATCGCCCCGAAGAATGACCCCTGCCAGAAACCGAGCGTATTCCCTGCCCGTACACCTGCCCATACGATCACTCCGCACAGGATAACCAGCCAGAGCCGGGCGGGAGATACACCAAACAGGATGCCATTGCTTACCAGCAGGAAGGGGATAAATGCCCAGATAACGACAGGAGCGACACCTACCAGGGGTAATGTCGCTGTCACGGGAAGGAAGTACTGGACGATGCCGATGCCTAGAACCGCCCCGATTAATAGTTTCACGCACACAACCAATGCATTCATGAAATAGATGATGCCCGAAAGGGTTTCTCCCATGATGATCTCACGTGGGGCGATAGTGAGGCCAAACCCCGGGATGTAAATGGTGAGGGAACAGACAACAACGGCTACCGGGTGGATACCCGGTATGCCCGCGGCAATGAGCGCTGCGAGGAATGCAACGACTGCTGATATGACCACTTCCCGGGCATGTTCCAGCTGGGAAATCCGTGAGACCAGAATTTCAATCCCAAAAGCCAGGATACCAAGCAGCCCCCCGGTCAGGATCTCCAGCCAGGATATGCCCATCAGTGCCCCGAAGCCGGCACCGGCAAGGAAGAATGCCAGCGCCTTGAGAGAAGTGCCGTAGAGTGGCGGGGCCTGTTCGATCTCTTTTAGCCGTTGGATCCCGTACGCAGGGCTGGTCCGGCCGGATTCCACCTCCCCGATAAGGTCCGCCACCTTCTCGAGCCGTGCCATATCATAGACGGGTTCCCGGGATGTGTTGATATGAATTGTCTGGTTGTCTGTGTGATTCTGCCAGATGGCGATCATCTGGGAGCTGGGCGTTGCAAGGATCTCCCCGTTCAGGCCAAGTGACCTGATGACCCGGAGCAGGGTCTGGTCGATATCATGGGAATGGCCGCCGTACCGGTCAGTGGATTTTGCCAGTGCCGTGATGAACCGGACCGAATCATCAAAATTTGAATTATCTCCTGAAGAATTCATGATATCTGCAAAACCGGATAGGTCATATCACTCTCATCATGCTTTGAGGTTACGGGGCCCCTGCACGATTACCTGGTTTCCAGGTACCGTCCATCACATGTTTTCGCTGATGGTATTAATCTCTCTTATCGATTCTCCGGGTACCGGTTGTTATCCTTACGAGCTCCGATGCCGGGTGTGACATGGCCACGGCCTGTTGAGTATCATTGGTACAGATGCCTCGTAAACCCCCTTGACTTCAAAATCTTTACCAGGCTCATGAAGATGCCTGGGGGGGATCCCGTTGGCTAGGCTTGAATGTCAAACCAACGCGGATGGAAAGGCCGTGGACCAGTGAGGGCTGATAAAGATCCACAAATCTGAAAAAAAAATCCAGATGAATAAATCATCCTGAAATGAAGAGAGGCTGTGCTCTGTTGAAGCTCACTCAAATATATCTTCCATGTCAGATTATTCCGATATTTCGTCACGTTCCGGGGGCTTTCCGTATAGCTGCCATGGCGACCAGGATTGGGATAGGGAATAATCTCCTAATCTATGAGATTTTCTTGAATGTCCAAAATGGACCCTGCCAATGAATATCTTATCGGGACGACCGTGGGGAAACCCACATACTGGGCCGTAACATTTTATGAGGAGAGTTAATGTTCAAGTCTCAAAAACACCGTACAGGTTGGATATTTTGGAAATTCGGTCGTTTTGCATAGATATTTCCTCCTAAAAGGATAGCTTGTTCTAGGGTTTCGGAGTGTATAAAGTTTGCCCTGGATTGATGTCCGTTTGCGAATTGCTTCGTGATGTCTCATGCCGTTTTCCGGACCTGATCAGTATATTGGTGTGCACCCGGATCTCAGCAGATATTGGTTCTTTCGGTGGGGGACATAGGCATGTTACGTAGCAATTTCAAAGACTTTATCCTGACCTCATTCCGGACCTGACATGAGGGAGAAGAATTTGAATTCGAAGTTCTGCCCTCCCGCTGGACAATCAAAACGTTATTCTGATCTACAATACCCATCCAGGTTTACCGTAGTTCACATTAAATGTGTGAATACACATAAGTACGTGTGATGTTCCAATGCCCAACATGACCCTATCCCTACCTGAAGATATCTATAAAATTGTAAAAACTCACAAGGAAATCCGCTGGAGCGAAATTGCCCGGCGGGCAATTGAAGATTATGCGAAAAAAGTTACACTCCTGAATGTGATGACCGAACAGAGTGAGATCACTGAAGATGATATCATGGTGCTCGATGAGAAAATCAAATCGGGGGTCCAATTGCATTATAAACGCAAAGCCGCAGGCGTTACCGGCGGGAAGCCGGAATAATTGTGGTGTTTTTAGGGATTATTATGACACCCAGTACCTTATGACATAAATGATGAGACTTGTCATCGATTTAAACAGAATAATGGCAGGTCTCCTGAAGGAATCCACATCCCGGAAAATTATTTTCGATAATCATTTCTTATTTTTCGCACCTGATTACATCGAGACAGAGCTTTTCCAGCATCGCGAATATCTGATACAAAAAGCAAAGATGACGGAATCCGATTTTGATACACTCCTGCATATTCTTCTTGAGCAGATCACGCTGGTCCCGTTCGAGGAGTTTGAACAGGGTTATTCACGAGCTATCGGGATTATGGAATCTATCGATGAGAATGATGCACCGTTTCTTGCGGTTGGACTAGCTCTCAAACTCGATGGTATCTGGACTAAAGATCGGCATTTCCTCAGGCAGGATCTCCTCAAGGTATTCCACACCGGCGATCTTGTTCAGAACATTTGAAAAACAGACCAGGATAGGGCAACTGGTTTTTATTGGGGCGCTTCTCCGGTTGCACTAGAGCGGTTAGAGGACTATAACTGAAATAGGACCTAGATTATATCCAGTGCAATTAATTCCTCAGTCTCACATTCCTCGCACGTGTGGCCCCGTGCATCCCATTATAAGTCTGAATATTCTTCATCGGTGAGAACCCCACAATACTCGCATTCCCTTCTCGAGCACCCCATGATCGGGTTATGTTCATCATAGTCCTATAAGGATTTCCAGGCAGTGTTGATGTATTATCGTCGCATCTTCACAGGAGGATCTGATATACTCGATAGATTTTTCTGTCTCTGTGAGAGCCTCCCGGACTCCGAACAGTCGGGCGGGCAGTAAGACCGTGCTGAACGTTCTGCCGTAATCCCTGTGTCCGGTTGTTTAAGAAAAGAAATCTTTCCTTCACATTTGACACACCATGGTACGATAAGGATAACTATTGTATGGCGGATTTATTTTTAATGTAGATAATAATCAAAGGAATTGATACAATAAAGGCGATCAATCCAAATACAAATCCCAATGTAATGCCAATCCCAACAATTCGTGTTACTACCAACAATGCATTTACTACAAACGGGATGTTACTCCATAAAATCAGGATACCCACAATTAGGATGATGATAAGACCGATTGCCGAATTTTTAATATCCTGGCCACTTGGAGCGATTGAGACCGCCAGACTAATGACCGCATAGAGATAGAATAAAAACCAGATATTAAAATGGACAAAAAGATTTTGATAAAATAAACTTATTAAATCCGAGAATAATTCCTGAACTGTGTTTACGGTATCCAGATATTGAGGAAATGATGGAAAATAGCAACCGGAATATGTCTGAAAGACCCATGTAATTCCTACTAAAATAAGAGAAATGCCAAACAGAGGAGCCATACTAATTACAACATCACCAAAATAAGGGATAACGGGTCTGGTGTAAGAAACCGACCCTCCACTCTCTGAAAATAATACCACTTTTTGTATTTTAGCCCCCATTATCAGGCATCCAAAAATATGGGTACATTCGTGAACTATGACTCCAGGTGCTCTGATACAATAGTAAAGGAGCCTGAAGGGAATCGTTTGAGCCCAGACGATATCCAGGGTCACTGATATTCCTATCAGGATAACACCATAAAAAAAGACAATGAAAAATTCACTTACAAGCATAGATGATCGGAAATATGTCACTTATAATCGGCGGGTTTAATCTCTTTGGGGGTTGTTTACTCTTTGCCTGAACCCTACGTTTATATTCAGGATTTATCATCAAATAACGTTTTGTTTTAGTTTTATCGGGGCATAAAGGACAGGACCTGGGTTTTATAATGGTAAATTCCGGAGAGCACCGAATAAAATCTTCACCGAACTCCTCTAACAGAAACTTCGCTTCCATCCTATTTTTGTGCGCATAATGAAAATCGCGATCACAATCCGCCGATGAAAGTGGCAGGTACCGTACTTCAACCCTGACAAAGGTATTTGATATAAGCACCGCGGTATATCACATTTCATTCGATGTCCGCCAGGGTGAAATTTTATAAAATTGCATACCCGATTCCCCGGAAAATGAATATATCACGCACCTCCTTCACCACAGGTAATAAATATGGCTCTGTAACCTAATCCTCACACAGTGACAAAATGCCAGAATTGGAACTAATCAAATCCACCACCGCCCTCGTGGTCATCGACCTCCAGAAGGGCATTGCGGGCCGGCCCACCCAGCCGCATACCGCACAGGACGTCGTGAAGAACGCAGGCAGGCTCGTGCAGGCGTTCCGGAAGCACACCATGCCGGTCTTCCTCGTGCATGTTGTCCATGCACCGGAGACGATGCTAAAGACGCAGAGCGACACCAGCTTCGACCGCCCCGCCGTGCTCCCCCCGGATTGGGCGGAGTTCGTGCCGGAGATCGCCCCTGTGTCCTCCGATGTGGTGATCGCAAAGAAACAGTGGGGGGCATTCTATGGCACCGAGCTTGAACTCCAGCTGCGGAGGCGGGGGATGGACACGATCGTGCTTTGCGGGATCTCCACGGAGTATGGCGTCGAAAGCACGGCCCGGTTCGCCTACGAGATGGGATTCCAGCAGGTCTTCGCGGAGGATGCGATGACCTCGGGATCGGCAGAAGCACACCAAGCAGCAGTCAATATTATTTTCAAACGGATGGGCAGAGTCCGGAAAACCAGTGAGATTCTCACTGCGATCGGGTAAATGAACAGGCAAATCACTTTTTTTGCGGATATCGGGGGCTTGACCCTCACATATCATGCATGAAAAAGCACGGAATCTCCGGGACCGGGTGAGTTGCAACCAACAAATCTGAAGACCGAAAATTCTTCATCGGGGCTGCACAACTATGGAAGGCGACCTACCGGGAAGACGCGTTACGCAACAGGGTATAGACCCATCCCCACACCACGAACAGGTTCCGGGTTGGGGGCGTTTTTTTAATATTCCCGCGTTTTATTCGGCATGTCCCGAAATTCACCAAAGAGATGCCCTGTACCGAAATGACTGCCAGAGACCGGTTATCTGGTGAAAGGAATTGTCAAAGGCACCGGATCTTTCCCGGGTAAATTACTTCTCCGACAAGACCAACCGCACCCCGAGTTCGTACGCCTTCTTACAGTCCAGAGGGAACTGCTCCTTATAACGTTCCTTCTTTGTCTCAGGATCGAACCGGGGGCCAACGTACTTGGAATAATCATCGAACTGGAGCGTGTCGGTAACAAAGAAGGATTCGCATGACCCGAAAATTCTCTCCATTGCCATCTCAGTACCTTTGACGTTCCGGTCAAAACCCATCTCCTGTACTAATTCGTCCGTTGCCCCAGCTGTATAGATGAATGCTGTATTGATCTTTTTCTTAAACAGTGAGGATCGTTCAGCATCGTAGACAAGGTACGGGTAGATAAGCCGTTCCAGGAAGCAGCGTGTGACTCCGGTCGTGATACCGAGATAGATTGGCGACCCGATGAGAATTGCATCGGCTTTCTCTATCTTTTCAAAGATCGGCTGAAGATCGTCTTTCACCGCGCAATGCCCGTAACTCTTTCCACCGGCCCGCTTGCAGGCAAAGCAGCTGATACAACCTTTGAAATCCAGATCGTACAGGTGATACAGTTTGGTCTTTGCCCCTTCTGACTCCGCACCCCGAAGTGCATGCTCAAGGAGTTGTGCCGTGTTCCATTTTTTACGGGGGCTCCCGTTGAATGCAAGGAGTTTCATAGCTGTCCGTAGGGCGGTTGGGGATAAAAACTGTTTGAGGTAATTGGTATCATCGCACTTTTTCCTGCAGTATCGAGCAGACTATCCCGATCACTGTGAGTATCAAAAATATACCAATGATTATCCGGAATGAGACGAGGAAATTCCGTATGTCTACATTAGTAAGAACGACATTTCCAATAATAATCGAGAATACCATCATCGGGATCGCTATCGAGAACTGATTCCCAAACCGCCTCAATGTCGCGATGGTTCCCGCTGCCATACCGTGTTTCTCCACCGGCACCGAACCCATGATGGCATAGGTGTTTGGTGTTCCGAAAAAAGCAAGGCCTGTATATAATACCATCATGAGGCCAGCAATGATGAACAGGGATGTCGTATTGTCAATCCCCAGGAACAGGACAAGGGAGAGGACTGCTAACGCTAGGCCGGCAGCCGAGATATAGCCCGACGTTACCCGGTCAGAAAAACGACCGGCAATTATTGAAAATATGACTTGGCAGAGAGCCGCACCGACGTATACCATCCCAGTAACAAGTGGCGTATATCCCATTATGCTCTGGATAAAGATGGGCATCACATACATCATCCCGGCGGTTATGGAATACCCGAGCATCGCGGCATTTCCTGCTAACATAAACTTCCTGTTTCCGAATAACAGGTTTACATCAAATATCGGACTGTCTACTCGTTTTTCATACAGGATGAACATGGTAAACAGAACAACTGATCCACCAATGAAAAGGAACCCAGTCAGACCCGGGATGACTGAGAAACCGTAGATCAGGGCTATCATGGCAACTGCGAAGAGGATAGCCCCTCCCGTATCGAATCCGGACAGGCTCCTGGTACACTTGTCAGGTAGTTTCCAGACATAGACCCCTACCAGAAGGAGATTAAGTAGTACAAGTGGGATGGCAGCAAGGAAAATGCTGTGCCAGCCAAAATAATGGATCAGTACGCCACCAATAACGGGGCCGGCTGCAACTCCTGAATAGACAGCGGCCGAATTATGTCCCATCAGTCTTCCCCGCATTTCCGGGGGAAACGCACTCAGTCGTAGCGGGATCGTAGTTGCCCACATAAACCCGCTGCTGACACCGATTATGACGAGAGATATGATGAGTACCGGAAAGGTGGAGGCGAACGAGGCGATGATGCAGCCGATCAGGGAGAAGATCAAACCGGCTGTAAAGATTCTCTTGTACCCGAGACAATCCCCAAGCCGCCCTGCTGTCAGCATGAGAGCGGAGGATGCCAGCAGAAATGAGGAGAGGATCCACCCGAGATTTACGATATCCAGGCCCAGGTCATTCCCGATAACAGGTGTTGAGATGGCGAGCGAGGCGATGAGAAACGGTGAGAGAAAATCTCCGATAATGGCGGCAATAATCACCGCCCGGAGCATATCTGGGGAATAGACAACGTTACCCGGATGTCCAGTTTCTGTATTCATTATCAGGAGGATCAGATAGCATGACTGTTTGCACTATCAGTCCTCATAAGGTCGACCACGTGCACAATAAGCTCTTCTCCTGAGATGTCAAGTGTGTCCTTTAAGGTGGATGTGCAATCTTTCTGGTACATCATTTACGAGGGATGCTCCTCCGCTCAGCCGCCCGATACCCAGGGAAAGGCTATATTCGAAGAAAATTGGCTCCCTCACTCACCCCTTAACCCTCTTTCTGCTTCCGTAGCCATCCGTGTGATCTATGACAACCCTACCACGCTGAAGAACATGGGTATGGCAACCGCAATCAGCGGGGACCCCATTCAGGACACTGAAGGCGAAGGGTATTCCAAGATGGAACGCATGGCAAGGAGTGAACCTCTGCACCCAGAACCCCACAATGCGAGGATCGGGCTGCCCTAGGCCTCATCTGACAGATATCCTCATCTGGTACTCCGGAGAATATTGATTTCGGAATACCACAATATGGAAATTATCGAAGCAGATCATCTCAGCAAATCCTTCGGGTCTTTTAAGGCTGTTGACAATGTCAGCATTGCCGTCGGCGAAGGGGAAATTTTCGGTTTTCTCGGGCCTAATGGTGCCGGGAAGACAACCACCATCCGGATGTTGACCGGGGTACTGACGCCGGATACCGGTTCGGCCCGGATCTGCGGGATTGACATACACAAAAACCCACTCGAAGCCAAGATGAAGATGGGGATTATCCCCGAGAACGGCACGGTCTACAGCGACCTGACGGCTGAACAGAATATTCTCTGGACGGCAAAATTCTACGGCATGGACAGTATCTCCCGCAAGAAGCGGGCAGACGAGATCCTGTCCGACCTGGGACTCTCCGAACGAAGAGATGATATTGTCCGTAATTTCTCAAAAGGGATGCGGCAGCGGATCAGCATTGCGTGTGCCATCGTCCCTTCGCCACCGGTCCTGTTTCTGGATGAACCCACCGGGGGACTGGATGTGTTCAGCCGCCGGCTGGTGATCGATACGATCCGCAGGATGAATGACGAGGGCAGCACGGTCTTTCTTACCACCCACAATATCGAGGAGGCCAACGAGCTTTGCACGATCATCAGCGTCATCAATAAAGGGAAGATTATCGCAACGGGCACCCCGGAGAAACTCAAGAAGAGTTTTGACCGGGCGAACTACATCGAGATCGCGTTCGAACAATCAGTACCAAAAGAATTGTTTGCACGGTGGGGAATATCCCGTGCAGAACCCCACGGGGACAAGTGGAGGCTGTATACGGATGATCCGGACCAGACGGTAAAATATTGTGCAGAACTTGCGGACCTGGGACACTTACGAATCCTCTCCATTGCAACATCGACGCCGACGCTGGAAGAGGCATTCGTCCAGCTTACTGAAGGTAGATGATGGATTTCAGACTGTTTACCCGGAGTGTCCTTTTAGTCACCGAGAAGAATATGCGGATTTACTATTACAAGGGGGCAGTCGTGATCTTCGGTCTCCTCTTCCCGTTCATCATGTTCCTGACATTTTTTATTGGGCGGAACCTCGATATTATCATCTTTTTCCCGGCATTCCTTGGCATGATGCTCTTCTTCTCCTCATCCTCTACCGGGCCGCTTATTACCCCGTGGGAAAAACGGGAAAAGACATATGAGCGCCTCCTGTCCCTGCCCGTTACGCTGGAAAGCATCATCCTGGGCGACATCTTTGCAGGTTCGCTCTTTGGGATCGTTATCACCACGATCGTCTGGATTGGAGGATCACTCCTTATTCACCTGCCGCTTAAAAATCCCGGGCTGCTGGTGATAGCGCTCCTGCTCGGGGCATTCACCTTTGCTGCGTTGGGGACCCTCCTCTCATCCCCGGCAATGAGCAATCCCTCTAATGTGATGATGGTCTCCAACCTGATCCGCCTCCCCCTGATATTCATCAGCGGCATTTTCATCCCCTTAAGCCAGCTGGGGGACTGGGAATGGATGCTCACGTCGCTCTCCCCGCTCACCTATCTCGTTGACCTGTTCAACGGGGCGATCAACGGCAATGCAGTCTACCCTGCGGGTCTTGATATAATTGTTCTCGTTATCGTAACCCTGCTCTTCATCCTTAGTGCAAAACTGATCCAGCAGTATAACCTTTCAAAGGGGATTTAAGGATGAGCGGGAAAGAGAAGCATGGAAGCATTCCCCCAATTTATTACTCCACCGGGTAACCCGCATGAAATATGCCGATGTCGACCAAATATACCGGACCATACACCTGGACAAAATCCCCTGGACCGCGAAACCCCGCCGGATGCATTGGTTGAACTTGTGCAGGAAGAGGGGATGGTCCGCCCCCTGCAACATCCAGGTTCTATTGTGGTTTGTGGCGGGGAAATGCCACCTGCGGTCTCCGGATAATGAATGACGAGTCCAGGTTGTTTACCATCCTCTCGGCCATTTCTGCGGGAATGCCCAGCGCCATCATATCCGGGGGAAGGGAATGGTTCTGCGTCGGGTCCTGCGGCCCCATGAATGCCGTATCACGCGGAGTGTTTTCCGCAAGGCCCGCCGGGAACGTGATGAAAGTCGAACAAGAAGATCCCCAGGGAACAATGACCGGTGAGAACGGGTCGTCCCGGTCAAAGTGGATGAGTGCCGCCATGTTCCGGATCTGCTCGCCTGTGCCAAAGCAGCAGAGGGATCTGATGGCAGGCCCGGCATCCGGAAGGGTCTCACATGCCTGCACGATGAGGTATTTTCCCGGCGGGTGGATTGGTCCCGCCGCCATTGTGCAACGTTCGACAAGATCCGGGCTAGCCTTAAGAAATTCGGCTGCCCCTCCACGGACATCTTTCCTGCCGGTTGATACAAAATACCTGATATCCCCGGGAACCGGGATATACCCTACATGGTAAAGTCCACCGAGACAACAGCCCTCGCTGGTGTCCGCACTCACATAAATTGCTGATACTTCGTTTCCTGTCGCCATCCGGTAGAGGGAAACTGCAAAACACCGGTTCACCCCGGTCATAGGGGGAATACCCGCCGGCAGGACTTCCGATCCGTACACCGCAAGCGGGCGAGTCGAAAGCCTGAACGCGGACTTCAGCCGTGCCCCGATCTCCCTGAAATCTGTATCGGTCATTATCAGCCCACCTTATGCCTCTGCAACAAGCCCTTTCCAGATCGGGCCGTCGAAAACGCCGTCCTTTGCCTCCTCCTCCATTTCCTCAAAGAGTGAGAACGGTACGGCAAAGGTAAACATATGCGCCGGGATGGTCTTGCCCACATTCTCCCGTGCGGAAAGATCCGTATACCCGAGCACTGCCCGGGGGTGCTCCTTATTTGCCTCATCGTACACGAATGCCCCGATCTGCTGGCAGGCTGCCATGGGGGGGACCCGCACCGGGTCATTGCCCTCGCGGATGGCCCCGACGAGTGTAATGAGCCCGGTGATCTGCAGCGGGTCTGCCAAAAACACAACGACAACAGGGCGCTCACTGGGTTTCACCTTAGATAACGGTGTGAAAATCACGTACTTCTCGGCAATGTCCGTAATCGGCAGGTCAGCGGTCATGAATCGCTTTGCCTTTTCCGTGTTCGTCTGGAGGCGTTCGCCGTGCAGGAACTTGGCACGCTCCCGTTCGGGAATATGCTGGACGGTCGCACAATACGCCTCCGGGTTTTTACTGCTTTCTGCACCTTTCACGAAGAATGCAGACATGAATTCGACACCGGCTCCACCGAAAGCATCGTAGTACCCGTTGCCGAACCCGAGGCCAGCCCGGGCACCGGGACAACCATAGCTCTCCCGGTCGAAGATGGCAGTCTTTCCTTTCATTGCTACCTGTGCAAAGAAGGGCATGATACAGGTCTGCCCGTGCGGTTTTATCTGCAATGCCTCTTCGGGTTTTGTATTACTCCAGAGAATTGCCACGGGTTCGTGATCAAGCCGGAGTTTTTCTGCAGTGATACTTTTCATATCAGTCCACTTCCGTAATTTAGGCCGTTCATTTCATCCAGCCCATCTGAACATACCAGTCGTATTCGTGAGCAAACTTTTCCTTGTTGTATTTGACGAGCTGGCAGAAGAACTCCCGTCTCTGCCGGTGAGCCTCATCCTGTTCGGGATATGAGATCTCATCCCGGATCGACCGGGCCAGTCTCTTCCCTAACTCGTGCCCCTCCGTTTCAGCATTTTCGAGAGCTGATGCGTCCCTGCCGATCGCAACGCCAATTCCTCCAACAATAGTTACACCAAGCGTCGTGAGTACCTTGTTCATGTAACTGACAACTTCGGATTCGCCACTCCCCCCGGTAGTGCAGACCGAACAACCAAATTTTCCGGTCAGCATCTGGCAGTGGATGGCATCCGCCATCCGATCAAAGACGGCTTTCATTGGTGCGGGCACGGAATCAATATAATTGGGAGCACCAAGCACAATCCCGTCGGCATCCAACATCCGGTCAAAGAGATCCGGGAAATCGTCGATCAGGGTGCACTCCCCCTTTGCATAGCAGGTACCGCAGGCAGTACAGTACTCGATATGTAATTTATAGATGTCCACGAGTTCCGTTTCTGCTCCCTCGTCCTTCGCACCAGCCAGCACGGCGTTCACCAGCCGGAGGGTATTGCTATCCTTTCCCTTAGGACTCGCATTCAGTCCGATAACTTTCATACTGTTCCACCATCCCAAATTGTTGATTGCACAATAATAACGGATGAACCGACTCCCTATAAATAGATGACAATGCAACTAATTTTTGGGATTGGTGAACGTGGGACTGAACGACGAAGAAACAGTTATTCAGTGGATTCGGGATATCGATGTACCGGCGGCATTAATCTCATATGCCTATCGTACGATTCAAAAATCTTTTGTAAAAGAGCTGGCACCGTATCATATCGGTTGGGGACACTTTGCGATCCTGATGTCCCTGTACGAGATGGAAGGCCGCAGCCAGGACAGTCTTGCATTATCCCGGGGATTTGATAAGACGATGGTTGCAAAATCCGTTGTGAGACTTGAGGTGGAGGGGTTTGTCTACCGTCAGACTGACAAGGAAGACAAGCGGGTGAAACGACTGTATCTTACGGAAAAAGGCCGGACACTCCGCCATGAGATGGAACAAATTGGACAAAGGTTGAATGAGTTTTTAATCAGGGATTTCGGTACTGGGGAATCTGCGTTGGCGATGAAGATCCTGCGGAGGATCGCGTTAAATGCATCAGAACTCTGAACGGGGATTGTATAACGATGGCCTTCGCACTATGTGTTGATTACTTGAATGGGAAAACAAACCGCAATTATATGGAATGGCGTCAGCAGGTCCTATCTACGGGGAGTGAAATGAAGGCCGGGTCCACAGGTTTCTTTCCACGTACTGACAAAGATGTTTTACTGTTTTGGTCTCTGAATGAATTGAATTCCTTCATTTCACTATTAAGGATTGAATAATATGACTTGCTACAGGTGAAGTAAATCATGATGATTTCCGATACAAAAGTTGAAGCCCCGTCTGAGAAAACGAAAGGGAAGGTGGACAACCTTGTAAAGAGGGTACGCAGCAAACCCTGGTTATCGGGAGGACTGATCGTCCTTATCATCGTGATTGCCATTGCCGGGATTCTCTACTGGAATGACCTGCAAAGCAAGATTTACATCGAGAATTCCCAGATTACTGCGCCGGTGATATCAATCAGCCCGAGTTCCCCTGGGGTGATCAATCTCCTGTATGTCACGGTGGGGGATCAGGTCAGACGCAATCAGGTACTTGCGAAGGTCGGGGATGAGATCCTTTCTGCCAGAACAGACGGGGTGATCACGGGAGTCGAAAATACTCCAGGTCAGACGGTTACCACCATGACTCCCGTGATCTCTATGATCGACCCGCGGGAGCTCCGTGTGACAGGGAGGGTGCAGGAAGATAAAGGCCTTAAAGATATCTATCCAGGCCAGCGCGTGGATTTTACTGTTGATGCCTATCCTTCCAATCTGTATCAAGGTGTGGTCGAAAAGGTTGCACCCTCTGCCAGGGAGGGGGACATCGTCTTCAGTATATCAGATAAACGGCAGGAGCAGGAATTTGATGTCACGGTCTCCTATGATGTACTGGCCTATCCTGAATTGAAGAATGGCATGTCTGCGAAGATGTGGATCTTCAAGTAATCCCCCATCCTATGGCAGAAAATGACCGGAATAAGTGGCTGATTCTTCTCACGGTCATAGTGGGTACTTTTCTTGGCAGTATGGACCAGACAGTGGTCTCTCTGGCCGTACCAAAGATTATGCTGGATTTCAATGTTCTCACTTCCGAAGCTGGCTGGATCGCAACCGCCTACATTCTGGCGAATGCGGTTTTCGTGCCGGTGTGGGGCAAACTTGGTGATACCATCGGCCGGAAAAAAGTATACATCTGGGGTTTCTCCATCTTCATTGTCGGCTCCATTCTCGCAGGTCTTGCCTGGGATCTCGGCTCGTTAATTGTTTTTCGCATCATCATGGCGATTGCCAGCTCGGCAGACTATCCCACAGCCATGGCAATCATCGCCGTGACCTTCACGAGGGGGAGGGAAAGAGCCCAGGCATTAGGTATCTGGTCATCGTCCTTCGCTGCGGCCATTGTGGTAGGTCCACTCGTTGGAGGCCCGCTGATCGATCTCTTCGGCTGGCGTTCGGTCTTCCTGATGAATCTCCCCATCGGCCTGATCGGGATTGGTATGGCCCTCGCTTTCATCAAGGAATCCGTGAGCGATCGGAAGAGCACGTCTTTTGACTGGTATGGCGCTATCACACTGGGCAGTGCGCTCGCGCTCCTCATTCTCGGCCTCGTGCAGAGCAACGAATGGGGCTGGACATCACTCCCCATCGTGCTTTGCTTTGCGGGGTCCGGGCTGTTCATGTACATATTTTATCAGATCGATTCACGACATCCGGAACCGATCATCGATTTCAAGTACCTCAAGATCCCAGCCTTCTTCTTCACCCTGGTCAACAACTTCGTGATTTTTATGTGCATGATGGGAGGAATTTTTTTAATCCCAATCTTCGATCAGGTCTTCCTTGGTTTGAGTGCTACTGAAACCGGTCTCCAGTTTATCCCCATGGCCTTTTGCATAATGCTTGCGGCACCTATCGGGGCAAACATGGTGGGTAGACTCCAGCCCCGCTATGTCATCGCCCTGAGTACCCTCGTTGCAGCGATTGGGATGTTCATGTTCACTGGTTTGGACGTCCGTTCCGGTCCATTGGATATTATTATTCCGCTTGGTATCCTTGCCTTTGGGATGGGATTCGGAATGTCCCAACGCACCAGCATCATTGCCGCGATCGTTCCCACTGGCGAGATAGGCGGTGCCTCTGCGGTTCTCGCACTGGTACGAAATGTTGCTGGTGCTTTTGGAATCGCCATATTTACCACCCTGCTCAATACCTCCATTGAGAACAATATGATTGCCATTTCTGCCCACTCTGTAGTGAATGTGCATACTCCTGCAGTATTACAGGTGGTTTCAGGTCTCATGTACCTCTATGCTCAAGTCCTTGCATACCGCATGGTTTTTACCATCGCAGCCCTTTTCCTGCTCGTAGCGGCAGCACTCGCTCTCCTGATCGATGTGAAAAAGACAATGGAAGGAGAGGAGATTAAAATAGAGATCTGATTGACATGACCCGGAGAAGGTGGTGCAGGAATGCAGAGGATGAATTAATTTTTTAAAATATTACACCATTGATGGAACTCCGGGTAATCAGGTCGATCTGCTCGTTGAGACAATACATTACCGTTAAACAGACCCTCAACTTAAGAAGTGCATCCTGGGAAAGCGTCTGTTCCATCACTTCCCGGGGAACCCGTTCTTTATACTTGATGGTAGGTGGAACGCAGTTCAGGATCTCCTCAACAGGATGACCATTCATGACCCCATTCAATACGATCCTTCCCGTTTTTCCAAAGATCTCTTTGAACGCAGCAGATAACCGGAATAATTCCGAGTCGGGGATATGATGCATCTCGTTCTTGACAACGGTACGTTTCTATAAACAATATTGTTAAAATAAGCAGGTAAACCGCCACACAGGAAAAAAGTTGGGGACTCCCGGCCCGATCCGGTCATACCCATGCAAACGGTCCGAATTCTTCAGAGGTGAACCCGGTGACAGATCCCGATGGGTTCGCGGTGAACGTGATATATCCGACTTGATCATCAGGGTTAGGGAACGAGAGATACCATGTGTTGTTGGTCCAGTGTGTGAGATTCCCGGGGTAATTGTTCGGACCGAGTCCGATGGTCATGTTCCCTGCATCTGAACCCCGGTTCACCTGCATGGTACCATACAGGTCACTGCGGTAGTTCCCTGCGATGGCGGACGAAGGGATGGTTGCCGGGCCAGCGTCTGCAGGCCGCCCGGGGTTCTTGATCAGCGAGTTCCATCCTGCCTGTGAAGCTTTTTCCCGGGCCTGGAGGTCAATACCGCTCTTCCCGATATACCGCTCGAGGAACTCGTCCCTGATCGCCTCAGGGAATGCCGTCAGCTGCTTATTGGCAATGACCACGATACCTGTCTTCTTCCCCGGGATGAGGACCACGAGAGCACGGACTCCGTCCAGCGCCCCGTTCTTCTCGATAACCCGCTCGCCAAGGAAGTTGTATGAGTCACAACCAAGGCCGGTTGCTGCGTTCGGGTCTCCAAGAGGCCCGTAAGGTCCTTCTGCCATGCTCGCTGCATGGATCTCGTTCACGGTTTTCGGTGTGAGGACCTGCGTACCGTCAACTGAACCCCCGTTGAGCATCATCCGTAGCCACTGGGTCATGTCCCGGCCCGTGGAGACCACCTGGCCTGCTGCGGGAAATCCTGCCTCTTCAAGCGGTATAGTGTGGATATTTCCCGGGGTACCGCCGTGGCCTGATACATGGTTCTCATCAAGGTACAGGGTCTCCGGGTGAGCCCCCGATCGCGTCATATTGAGGGGCCTGATAATCCGGGTATCGGTCAGGTCCTCCCAGCTCCGGTTGTCCGCCATTGCTGCGGTTTCCCCGGCAATGAAATAGCCAGCATTTGAGTACATGGACTTCTCACGGAAACTGGTACCCGGTTCAAGGTACCGCATCCGCTCCAGCATATCGCTGTTGGAATACCCGAGCCTGCCCAGCAGGTCGCCGTCGAAATGCTTCAACCCCGTGCGGTGGGCGAGCAAGTCGCGGAGCGTCGCATGCTCCCCGGCGTATGTGTCCTTCAATTTAAATCCCGGCAGGTACGTGACAACGGGTGAGTCCCAGTCCAGTTTCCCCTCGTCAACGAGGGTGCCGATAGCACCACCGGTGACATACTTGGATACTGATGCAATCTGGAAACGGGTGTCGGGATCAACCTTTCCAGGTTTCCCGATCTCCTGGACACCGAACCCTTTCAGGTATACGACGGTATCGTTCTCGACAATCCCGACAACGGCACCCGGTACTTCGTATTCCGTCATTTTCGCGGTGAAAAAATTATCAAAGCCGTCAAGATTTCCGGTCTTCTGGGGTGCACTTATTGGGGTATTTGTACACCCTGCAAGAAAGACCATGCTGGCCACAAAACAGATAGAAAGGAACAGGAATGTGTATCGCAGGACTGGGATGTTCATGAAGAAGATTGAGATTACGTAACGAAAAATTTTATGATTTGTAATATCCGTGAGAGGCACTCTTTACAATTAAAAACCCTCTGCGATATCCCGTGGAGACCAGGGGCCATACCTGGTACAGGGCCCGTGAAAAAAGGTCTGGGTATGCTAAATCCGGGTGGGAAGTAACATCTGATCTCAGGGACGAACGATCCCTCAAAAAAAGGAATTTCCGGGTCTTCACGACACCTTTTCTGACTCGTCAAATACGCCTTCCATGGTATACATCTTCAGCCTGTCAACCTTTCCAGAGGAGTTACGGGTGAATATGAATGTGTCGTTGGACTCCGGCGTCACAAAGAACGTGTCATTACCTCCGTAAAAAAGCTCGACCTTTCTATCACCGGGCATAACCGAATCATAAAACAGGCGGTTGCCATCAGCATATACGGTGATTGTCCAGGATTTTTCCCATACTGGTGCATACGTCCCGATATATTCCGCGAATGTTCCAGCCGTCAGCGGGACCGGCTTCCGGTCGATCTTTTGTGGCAGGGAATACGGCTCACCAAAAACAATTGCCGAGAGTTCGTTTGGCAGGGTGCCCATCGGGGTCCGGTCATGGTTTGACAGGAACATGATGCTCACGTCTGTTTCAGGGTAATAAAGCGTATACGAGGTGAACCCGAAGTTTCGCCCACCATGACCGTTATAGGTGCGGTTCTTCACAATCCCCCTCTCGATCCCGTAATGGTTATCCACCATTGCAGCGGTAGACTCCGGAGAAAGAATCGTTCCCGGCGTGTGGAAGGCACGTACCCACCGGAACATATCCTCAGTCGTTGAATGGATCGAGCCGGCACCCCATGAGTTGTGAATGTTCTGGAGGTCGTAGCGAATATGGTTACCATCCATCGTGGTATACCCGGACGCGCGGTTGGGGAAGACATTCCGGGCATTGTCCTGCCCGGTGCTATTCATACCGAGTGGCAGGAACAGGTTCTTTTTCAGGTAATCCTCGTACGACATGCCGGAAGCCTGCTCGATGATGTAACTCAGCGCGATATAGCCGTTATTGGAATACGTATAACCCGATCCTGGCTCAAAGGTGAGGTTCAGGGAGGTTATCCGCTCCAGGGTTTCAGGGAGAGTGAGATCGGTGGGGTCTGTGATGGAGAACGCCCCATCTGACTGGACCCCTGCGGTGTGATTCAGGAGATGGTAGATCCGGATGTCCTTCCATTTCGTAGCATTGGGGATATAGCGTGTCACCATATCCGTAACATTAAGTTTTCCCTGCTCCTGCAGTTTCATGATGGCTGCCGCAGTGAACTGCTTGGTGTTAGAGCCGATAGGCAATACGGTCTCGGGTGTATTGGGGACGGAGAACTCGTAGTTCGCTATACCGTAACCTTTCGAGAGGAGCACGGTATTACCCCGTGCCACTAACACCAACCCGCTGAATCTGCCGGCATCGGTAAGGGCAATCATATAATTGTCGAGCTTCCGGGATACTACCGCATCAGAGCCGTTAAGCGGCGTGACCGGAACCGTCATTGTTACGCCAGGTGTTTCCGGAACCTTTTGTTTTTCAATTGCAGGCTGGGTACATCCTGCTGCAAGGATCACGGCAATCCCAACAAAGATGATAAGAAGAAAGTATTTCGCTGACATGAAGGTTACATTTCGATTGTGGTTGTATCAGGAAATAAAGAGATATGGTTTTCATTAGGTAATTATTTAAAAAAAATAAGTCACCATTCAAAATATTTAGCTACATCGGACTTCGTACCTGATTTCGTTGAGCACCTGTACGAGCAAAAACATATCCATATGGCTTCTTGTCGCAGATCGTTATATGCTATGACGAGTAATTCTTTCTTGGTATCAATTGTCGCCTAACAGTATTCACCGATATATTCTCCTCCGACGTGAAATCGCTCTTTAAATATGCACACATTCCCCTTACCCTCCACCATTCTGATACAATGGATCTTGCCAGCAACCAAGGGAATGTTATTCACATCAATCTCTAAATCAGGCCGCAACATTCG
>CAIJED010000206.1 GCA_903819595.1 uncultured Methanomicrobiales archaeon
AATATGCCAAACCTGGTCCTGGTCTATGATCAGGACCGGAAGATACGGTACGTGAACCCGGCAGCCACAACCATCCTTGGATACTCAGCGGAAGAGATGCTGGGGACTGATATCATAACGTATGTGGTCCCGCACCAGCATGCGGAAATTGCGGCAGCAATCGAGGAACGTTTCTCTTCGGGCAGGGGAGAATCACTGGAGATAAATCTCATCACAAAAGCAGGGCAGCACCTGACGGTAATATCAAAAGGTACACCCCTGCACTTCCGGAATCAGCCTGCGGTCCTTGTTCTGCTCGCCGATATCTCTGATCGCAAACGTGCGGAAGAGGAACTGCGGGAGAGCGAGCTGCGATACCGGCGTCTCTTTGAGAATATGCTCGAGGGGTTTGCGTACTGCAGGATGCTGTATGATGAAAAGGGACGTCCGGCAGACTTTGTCTACCTGAGTGTCAATGCTTCGTTTAACCGGATTACCGGGTCAACGACTATTACCGGGAAACCCGTCACCGAGCTATTCCCGGGCATCAGGGAAACATTCCCGGAACTGTTTGAGATTTATGGACGGGTTGCGATGACAGGTGAGCCGGAATCCTTTGATCTCGATTTTAAACCGGTAGGCAAGTGGTTGCATATCTCGGTATATTCCCCCCATAAAGAATACTTTGTAGCCATTTTTGACGACATTACCGAACATCGGCTGCTCGAACAGGAAATGAAGTTCCATGAAGAGGAGCTCAGGCAGTTCTCGGCGGCTCTTGGGATAGCGAACAAGAAACTTACGTTACTCTCCGGTATCACCCGGCATGACATCAATAACCAGCTTACGGTGCTTATGGGCTACCTCGAACTCCTGGAAATGAAGCAACCCGACCTCTCGTTCAGTACGCACTTTAACAAAATTACCAATGCTGCCCAACGCATACATTCAATGATCCAATTCACCAAAATTTATGAAGGTATCGGGGTCAATGCACCTGTCTGGCAGAATATCTGCACATCTTTGGACACCGTGGTAAAAGATGTAACGTTGGGTGATATCCGGCTGGTAAATGATATCCCATCTGATTTGACGGTGTTCGCCGATCAACTGGTTGTCAAGGTCTTTTATAACCTGATGGACAACGCTGTGCGGTACGGTGGGAAGATCACGACCATCCGTTTCTTTGTAGAGGAATGTGATGGTGAACATCTCATCGTATGCGAGGACGATGGCGGTGGTGTTGCTGCTGATGAAAAGGAGAAAATCTTCGAGCGTGGCTTTGGGAAGAACACCGGGCTTGGTTTGGCCTTATCAAGGGAAATCCTCGACATCACCGGCATCACCATACATGAAAACGGTGAGCCGGGGAAGGGGGCACGGTTCGAGATGGCGGTGCCGAAAGACATGTGGCGTATTGCGGGGAAATAATACATAATGGCAGAAAAAATCCGTGTCCTCTATGTCGATGACGAACCAGGTCTTCTTAACATAGGCAAACGGTTCCTTGAGAGAGAGGGAGCGTTTGCAGTTGATACGCTCACTTCCGCCATCGAGGCACTGGCTCATTTGAACAGCGAGGGATATGATGCCATTGTATCCGACTACCAGATGCCGGAGATGGACGGGATTACCTTCCTCAAGCAGCTCAAAGCCTCGGGGAATACCGCACCGTTCATCATCTTCACAGGAAAGGGACGTGAAGAGGTGGTCATTGAAGCGCTCAACGAAGGTGCTGATTTTTATCTCCAGAAAGGCGGAGAGCCAAAGGCACAGTATGCGGAACTTGCAAATAAGATCCGTTACGCTGTAACGCGGAAGCAGGTGGAAGAAAAGCTCTCCGAATCACAAAAGAGGACCGCAG
>CAIJED010000207.1 GCA_903819595.1 uncultured Methanomicrobiales archaeon
GATGCTTCAATTGACAGTTACGAATTGCTGGATGATGTCCGGGAGAGCATACGTATTGAAAAAATCTGTGTGATTGGTGATGACAAAGTTCCTGCTGGTCCCAACGTGCTTGATTCCGATGCGATTATTGTCGTAGAAGGACGCGCTGATGTGATCAACCTCTTAAAATTCGGTATTAAAAATGCAGTCGCTGTCGAAGGGACTAAAGTTTCCGGGACAATTATCGAGTTAACCGGGACAAAAACCGCAACTGCTTTCCTTGATGGGGACCGCGGTGGAGAACTGATCCTTCGCGAACTTTTACAGGTGGCAGAGTTGGATTATATCGCCCACTCACCACATGGTAAAAGTGTGGAAGACCTCACACGTAAAGAGGTGATCAAAGCTCTCCGGAACAAGGTCCCCGTAGAATATGTTCGTGACCAGTTCTTTACTGACGAGGAGGAAGGACCCCCTGTGGTAGAGATCCCAGCCCGACCTGACGCACAAACTGCCAAAAAATCCCCCGGGAGGCAAGTCTCAGCCGCTGCAGAGGGTTCCGATCGGAAGGAAAAATCGCGGCCCCCTGAAAAAACCACGACGTCCACGTTGCTTCATGATCATCTGCAGGCCGTGCGGGGCCACCATACTGCCCGGTTTCTGTCCGATGACTATCGTCTCCTTTCGGAGATGCAGTCTGTGGAAGTTGAAACGGCACTCGATGAATCAAATGGTGACATAAAAGGCGTAATCCTCGACGGTGATGTTAGCCAGAGGATCCTTGACCTCCTTGTCGAGAAGGGCGTGGAGTATATTGCAGCACGCGAATTCAAGGGGATTATCAAGCGCCCGATGTCAATCAGGCTACTAAAAATCGCCTGAATTTTTTCTTCCCCATACTTATATAAGATAAAATTTACTATTTGATCTTGGGGATGATAAGATGCATAAAGAAGAATTAATAACACTTCACCAGATGCTCTCCAATATCAAGGACTATTTTGAGAGCGTTAATCCCGATCTTAAGTTTACTCAATATTATTCCCTTAAAATAATACCCAGCCAGATCCATAAAAGTAAAATGGAGCATAAACACGCAATTTTTGTCCTCGGTAACGAGATTGCCGATGCCATGAAAGACGTGGAGTTCTCCGCCTCCGGCAGGATATCAGCCCGAATGAAGGAACTGGCAGAAAAAACATTAAAGGAAATGGAATATTACCAGTAACTCATGGTCTTGAGGTCCCCGTGGTTTTTATTACAACAGTCCGGGTGTTACGTTTATATTTGAACCGTAATCGCCCGGATCAGCACCGGGAATGATGTTCCTTCTTGACCAGGTACTCTGCAAGAAGTCCTGGTATCGGTGCACTCATGCAGTGCCAGTTTGGAGTGCCATTTACCTCAAGCGTGGTGTATCCTTCTTTATCTTTGAGAAGGTCAACGCCTCCATAGTCGACACCGACTGCCATTGCCGCTTCTCCCGCTATCTGGTCCATGTCAGGATCAATATCACACGGGAGACCCGAGCCACCCTGGTGAATATTATGAGCCAGGGAGTCTGACCGACGAACAATTGCCCCGACAGACTTACCGTCGATGACAAATACCCTATAGTCCTGCTCATTCGGGACATATTCCTGGAGATAAAAGGGGCCATTGCCAAGTTCGTGGATAGCAGTGATAAGTCGGATGCCGTTTCCATCAAACCCATATACCGGCTTATATACCACCCGGCCATGTTTTTTTATGAATCGGCCTGCAGTTTCAGGTGAGGCGGTGAAAAGCGTTTCCGGCGTCCTTATACCTTTTTTGCGCAGGAGTGCTGATGTTTTGACTTTACTTGCGCAGGTGAAAATCGAATCCGGTGAATTGATGACGAGATTATCCACCGAAAGTGCATTGATGACCTCGAACTGGTGGTCATCCTGGCGGATCCCGCATACCCAGATCAACTCTCCGGAAATAGCACCGGAAAGTGGATCGATGGAATCGGGATCAATGAACCTGAAGGTCACACCGGCCCGGGTGAGCTCTTTTGTGACCATTAAGGTTGAATTATCACCAACAGAATCGGTTGGTTTCTGGACGATGCTGATCATGTGCCAATCCTCAGTATAGTTTCTATCGTAATAGTTTGATAACGGCATCTATGAATCGCAATAAGATACGGATCCCGCTATGCAATGAAATGCGTTGCTGGTAAATTACCCGTAAGGAATGACAGCAGCAGTGTTACGGTGGAAACCATTTCATGTCGGGGTGTTCACCGCCCATACGGACCCAGCACCAATTTTTTTGAATGCTCCAGATGAAGATTATTTGTATTTCCTTATCGAATTCATGGATTGATCAATCAGGTAAGCAGAAAACGTATTAGAGTACCAACCCCCATCCTTCTGGCAGGAATTCCCTGGGACCAGGGGTAGGAGAGAAAAGCGTTACCATGAAATATTATCCGAGGCCTGAATTGAAACTTGATATCCACGAAGTAAATCTTGCCGTTGAAGCTGCATTCAGGGAACATGGGTCAGGAAACGTTCAGATGCCGCCAAAAGTCTATATTACTCTTCCAGACGGTGACTTCAGGACGATGCCGGCCTATATGCCAGCCGAACAGCTTGCCGGGATAAAATGTGTGAATGTCCATCCGGAAAACCCTGGAAAGGGACTGCCTACGGTGATGGCACTGACCACTATCCTTGATCCCGGGACCGGGCTACCTCTTGCGATCCTGAATTCTACAGGTTTAACCGATCTAAGGACCGGTGCTGCCGGTGCAATTGCAACAAAGTACCTGGCCGGGAAAAAAACAGTGATAGTCGGCCTTGTCGGTACCGGTCGCCAGGCAGCAGCGCAGCTCGGGGCGATTTCACGGGAAATTGATGTGGCCGGAGTACGGATCTGGAGCCGGAAGGAAGCGTCTGCAGGAAAATTTGCAGAAAAATTTTCCCAATTTGATTGCAGGACCGGGACACTTCCCTTTGTATGCGACAGCGATGTAATCGTGACAACCACCCCTTCACGAAGCCCCGTGGTACAAGGCGAATGGGTCCACGAGGGGACTCACATCAATGCAATCGGGGCGGACGCGCCTGGAAAAGAAGAACTTGAGCCTGAACTTCTCAAACGCGCGATGGTCATTGTCGATGACCCGACCCAGGCCATCCATTCCGGAGAGATCAACGTCCCGATACGCAATGGACTGTTCTCCCCCGCAGAGATCGCCGGGACGCTTGGAGAAGTGGTGCTTGGTCTGAAGAAAAGGACTAACAGCAACCAGATTACAATTTTTGACTCTACGGGTCTTGCTATCCAGGACCTGGCCATTGCCTCCCTCGCGATGAAAACTGGTGAGTTCCAGGAGCTGGAATTCCCTTAAATTCCCATTCCGGACCCCCCATAAAAATTGGCTACAATTTCGACCAAAACCCAATA
>CAIJED010000208.1 GCA_903819595.1 uncultured Methanomicrobiales archaeon
CTGCATTAAAACTCGTGAAGGAGATGAAAATCAAGATCCCGTTTATTGTTGTATCTGGGGTAATGGGAGAGGAAACGGCCATCTCTGTAATGAAAGCCGGTGCCCATGACTTCATCATCAAAGGCCACTATACACGCCTGATTCCAGCGATTCAGCGTGAAATCGACGAATATACCATACGCAAAAAGGCGATCGACGAGGCGAAGAAACAGAAGCAACTCGCATTCACGATGATTATGCAGAACCCTATGCCACTGATCATTTTTTCAACGGACCTGGACGTCAAACTTGCAAATGAATCTTTCATTACTCTTTGCGGATGGTCCGAGGAACGACTCCAGAAGATGAGCATTAAAGAATTCAAGGTACTTGAAAAGAGCGGACACGGGATCAAGGAAGCTATCCAGACAAAGAAAGGTGTTTCGGGTGATGTAGTCGTAGAGTTTCCGACCGGGATTAAGTACCTGGAGCAGCATACTATCCCCCTTCTTGATAAAGATGGGGAGATCGTCAGCATGATGGCGACGTACCAGGATAACACCGAAAAACGCAAGGCTGAACTGGCAAAAAAAGAACTTGCAGATTTTACTGCCTCTTATCTTGAGACCCTCTCATCAAACCTGGGACGACTTGCCACAGGGGACCTTGATTTTAACCTCGATCTTATTGCTGCAACAGAAAATACAAGGGAGGCACACACCAATTTTACCGGGATCAACAATAACCTCACCGATGTACGCGATGCACTTTCGCATATGATCGCAGATACGAACATGCTTGCGAAGGCAGCAGTTGATGGAAAACTTGATACAAGAGCCAACGCGACAAGGCATATTGGAGAATTCCGGACGATTGTTGAAGGTATAAACACGACACTCGACGCAGTGATCGGACCCCTGAATATGGCGGCAGAATATGTTGACCGGATCAGCAAGGGAGATATCCCGCAGAAGATCACCGATAAGTACAACGGGGACTTCAACGAGATCAAGAATAACTTAAATGCCTGCATCGATGGACTGCAGGGACTCCTTGAAGCAAATGCTGTGTTGGCCCGGATGGCAGTCAATGACCATTCAAAAGGGGTGGAAGGCACCTATCAGGGTGTATTTGCCGAAATCAAGACGAGTGTAAATTTAGTTCGGGACCGGGTTAACCGTACTATCGATATCATTACCAGGATAAGTAACGGCGACCTTTCAGATGGAATAGAACTACGTAAGATCGGGAAACGGTCAGACCTGGACCGGTTGGTACCAGCAGTAGTCCGGACAATTGATGCTCTTGAGTCCCTCACAAACGATGCCGGCATGCTCACAAAGGCCGCAGTAGAAGGGAAACTCAAAACACGTACCGATGCCAAAAAACACCACGGTGAGTATAAGAAGATCGTTGATGGCATGAATGCAACCCTGGACGCTGTGGCTGCACCGGTCAACGAAGCAATGCGCATTGCCAACGAATTCGCAAAATGCAATTTTTCAGCCCGTGTAAATGAAAACCTTCAAGTGGAAGGCGACTTCATCAAGTTCAAAGAAGCCCTGAACAGCATTGGCATCGAGGTCTCAAAAGCTGTGAGCCTGATCAACCAGCAGTTTGCGAAACTTACATCTAGTGCAGAGGAGGCCAATGCCAGTATTGAAGAGGTATTATCAGGTGCGGAACAGATCGCAAAAAATGCTGCAGGTGTCAGTACGAATGCAGAACGTGGAAATGAAGGGATCTCGCAAGTATTGCGGGCAATGGAAGACCTCAATCAGACGGTGACCGAAGTCGCCCAGAAGGCGGAAAGAGTCTCACACCTGACCGAGGACGCAAATACACTGAGTGTGAAAGGTACTGGGCTAGCCGAGCAGGCAGAGCGGGGCATGCAAAGCATCACCACCTCATCAGCCGAAGTAGAGAAAATTATTGTCGATATCAAGGCAGAGATGGACAAGATCGGTAAGATTGTCGGGTTGATCCGCGACATTGCGAACCAGACAAACCTCCTCGCTCTGAATGCGGCAATTGAAGCCGCCCGGGCTGGAGAAGCAGGCAGGGGATTTGCAGTGGTCGCAACAGAAGTAAAATCGCTGGCGCAGGAATCGCGTGCATCTGCTGAGAATATTGCAGAAATGATCGGAACGCTCCAGAAAAAATCAATCGCTGCTGGTGAAGCGGTGGCATCTTCGAATCGTGAGGTGAAGACAGGAAATGAGGCTTTGACCCAGACACTCCGTTCATTCAAGGATATCGCAAAGTCCATTGAGGATATCAGCAAGAACATGGTGGAAGTGGCCAGTGTGAGTGAAGAGCAGGCTGCAACGGTGGAAGAAGTCACGGCAAATATCACCGAAGTGCACGGGATGATACAGGCAACCGCAAAGGACGCGTTGGATGCTGCTGCCGCTTCAGAAGAAGCTTCGGCATCTATCGACCAGATCACCAAGGTCATGGGCGGTGTGAACACGATTGTGAACAATGTCTCGAAAGAGATGGCCAGGTTTAAGGTCTGATAAGAGACGTTACATGACGAATGACCATAGCATTATTGCTCCCCACAGTGGGGATGTGGCATTTCACCCTTCACATCTTGAAAACCAGACATCAAAGATATCACATACGAAAAGTGGTACTGGTATTCAACAGCTACGTGATACGATTCAGGTGGTGAAATTTCTTCTCGGGGACGAACATTTTGCCGTTGATCTCTTTGAGGTCCGGGAAGGAGTCTATACACGGATCACACATCTCCCTGATACCCCCCCCGCATATCAAGGGTATCATCGATTTGAGTAGTGAAATTACCACCATCATCGATTTAAAAAATCTGATGCATCTTCAATGTGAAAAGAAAACAGATGAGACAACATCCCGAATCATCGTTCTCGATGACCGGATTACAACGTCGAAAATCGGGATCCTGTTCGATGATGTCCACTCTGTCTCTACCTATTCAAGGACGGAAGTTGATACAACAGCGACCTTGGTAAACAGGGAACGTAATAATATTAATGGAATCATCAGAAAGAATATACGAATAAAAAATAAGGATGTCAACGAGCTGATTATCTGGATCGATATCCAGCGGTTGTTGAAGGTGGTAGACCAGGAAATTTTGCAAGAAGGGTATGGCGAGAACGCCGGGGACTAAAAAAAATCTCCCCGCATCACCCTTTTTTTAGAGTTATATGATGCATGTGACTATTTTGACCAGCAGTTGTTGTGCTGGCAGAAACCTTTCACAAAGTTCAGGAAATTCCGGAGGGTGGTGTATCCCAGCATGAAAAACCACGTTACTCTTTAAATATTGGAGTTTTCCCGATAAATAGTGTTTGGGACGGCGGGATCGCGATCATTGCAGCGTCTCCTGGTACCATTCATCCACCATTTCATACCTGCCGGTCAGCTCCGCCATCCTTGCGGCCAGTACATGCCAGCAGGAGCCACCGCGAAACACCTGGGCACGGCAGGTACAGAACTCATCTTCGACTACGTATTCATCGCTGGTACCCACCACGACAAAGAAGTCGAGGTATCGTTTGACCCGGGATTCTTCCACGGCAAGGAGGGCTTTTCTCCCGCGTTCTCCGTATACCCGGAGGAGGATCTCCTGCAGGTCGATGGAGAGTTCACGGTCCCTTTCCAGGGTATCCCAGAATTTCTGCTCTTCCTGCTTTGGTGTACTGTTCATAGGGTCGCGATCATCGTTGGAGGGTCATCAATATAGTGCCACCCCATGCGGGACGAAAGCATCTGCATCGCAGGTGCTTCAAGGCAATAGTGCGTTGCCTCGATCAGCGGGAGAGGCGACTCCCGGATGACCGAGTGTTTTGCCTCGGCTGAAAGGAAGGCATCCGCCCCGAGACTGACCGCCTCCTGTATTAGTCCGGTATCGAACCCGCTCCCCCCAACAACAGCCAGGCGCCGGAGGGGAGGCAGGTCACCCCATACTCTCAGCGGTGAATGGAGGAGGTCCCCAATCCGGCCGGGTGTCAGGTCGCAGTCCCCGACAAGGCCGAGGGACATCGGGGTAGTATTCGTAAGGCCAAGGAGTCCGCCGAGTGAATCGTTGACACCGGACGGTGCATGGTCAAAATTTGTGTGCATCACGAATACATTCAGCCCGGAAGCGAGTACAGGCCTGAGTAACGATGCCAGGGGCCCACGGACGGCGGTCACCGGGTGAAAGATCGGGGTGTGATGCACCACAAGCATATCTGCCTGTTGGCGGACTGCTTCCGATACGACATTAAAACTCGCATCAAGTGCACAGAAGACATTCGAAATATCCTTTTTTCCTTCAATAATAAGGCCGATACGACCCGAATCAAATTCTTCTGCAAGGCCCGGGGGTGCGACCAATTCCATCCCGGAAATAAACTGGGCGATGTCCATAATCCGGTTTTGGTTGGGAAGTTTAAATACTCTATATTACCACTGGTAATATACTTAACCTATAAATATTCCTCAAAATGATACGTACTGGTATGAAAAAGTCCATCGACCTGATCAATGAGCGGGTACGGGATGGCAATGCACGGGTGGTCACTGCGGATGCAATGCCCGGAATTGTCGCTGAACTTGGGGAGGAAGAGGCCCTCCGCGAAGTGGATGTCGTTACCACCGGGACCTTCGGTGCAATGTGTTCATCAGGTGCTTTCTTTAATTTTGGCCATGCAGAACCACCCATCCGCATGGAGCGAATCTGGTTGAACGATGTCGAGGCATACGGCGGGCTCGCGGCGGTTGACACCTATATCGGGGCGACCCAGCAATCCACAACGCGGGAGGACCAGTATGGCGGTGCGCATGTAATCGAGGATTTTATCGCCGGTAAATCTGTCGAACTCAGGGCGATGTCCCGGGGGACTGACTGTTACCCACGGCGGACGATTACAACAGACCTGCTTCTCGAGCACTTAAACCAGGCAATCATGTGTAACCCCAGGAATGCGTACCAGCGGTATAACGCGGCGATCAATACCACCGACCGTATGCTCCATACGTACATGGGAATGCTCCTGCCGAATTCAGGAAATATTACATTTTCCGGTGCCGGGGGGTTAAACCCCATTTCCAATGACCCGAAGCTCCACATGATCGGGAACGGTGTTCCGATCTTCCTCGGTGGTGCGCAGGGAATGGTCATCGGTGAAGGCACCCAGAGTTCTCCTGCCGGTGGGTTTGGCACGCTGATGGTCTCCGGTAATATGAAGGAGATGTCCCAGGACTATGTCCGTGCGGCCACCATGCAGGGATATGGTGTAACCCTGTACCTCGGTGTCGGCATCCCGATCCCGGTGGTGGACCTTGATGTCGTGCGGAGCACGGCAGTCAGGGACGAGGACATCACCGTTGACCTCCTTGATTATGGTGTCCCGAGCAGGAGCCGGCCGGTTGTCAGGAAAGTAAATTATGCCCAGCTCCGGAGTGGCCTTGTCGAGGTGAACGGCGAAGAAGTACGGACCTCCTCGCTCTCCAGTTACCGGAAGGCGAAAGAGGTGGCCGAAACGCTGAAGGTGTGGGTGGAACAGGGCAAGGTCAACCTCGTCCTGCCCACCCGTCCGATCAGCCCGGAAACAAGAGTGATGCCGATGCATGAGTCAGTTCACGGTCCGCGTGTGCTGGATATCATGGACAAGCGGGTCATCTCTGTCGGGGAGACCGAAGAGATCAGGGCTGCAGCGCAGAAACTTCTGAAAGGTGAGACCAACCACCTGCCCGTGATCAACAACAGCGGTCTGCTGGTCGGGATCGTCACCACGTACGATATCTCGAAAGCGGTGGCGAACCCCGGAAAAGCGACCCTTGTACGTGATATCATGAAAAAGAAAGTAGTGACGACCACCCCTGATGAACCAGTGGATATTGCCGTCCAGAAACTTGAACGTCATAATATCAGTGCGATGCCGGTCGTGGACCGGGAGATGCACGTGGTTGCGATGCTCACGGCGATTAACCTGGGCAAGCTGATCGGCGGGAGGTGGCTGAAATGAAGCTCCTTGTCAACTTTTCAAAAAAGGCGGGCCAGAAACCGATTATTGCCCAGGTGGTAAAAGACACCGGGGTGTTAATCAACGTAGAACGGGCCATCATTGATTCATCCGAAGGGGAGGCATTGATTGACATCCCCGATGACACCTGCCGGATCGTCAAGGAGAAACTGGCTGACCTTGGAGCGACGGTCAGGGTCCTGGAGCACGGGATTATCCTTGATGAGACCGAGTGCGTGGACTGTGGGGCCTGCGTGAGTGTCTGCCCCCACGAAGTATTCTACCTCGATGAACACTGGGTAATACGGTTGCGGGAAGGGCGCTGTGTCCTCTGTGGCCGTTGTATCGATGCATGTCCGCACCATGCCCTCTACCAGAAAGACGAGGCCTGACCCCGCACCAGCGATACATTCGTGCGTGCCACCGGGTATACCGGGACTTGGTAGCCGGGGTGGATTGACCACCCCATCACTTTTTTTCGGCTATCAGAATTGCAGGTTGCCATCCGAAGAGTTGACTTTCGTTTCCGGCCACTTCCAGGCGGGAATGGTCGACCAGGTCACACCAAACGTTCCATTCCCTGTTTAGCGATGAATAGAGTTCATGGGCAGGTCTTATGTCTTCTTCATGATCGCCGGTGGATTGATTTTGATATTTCTGGCCCCGGACCAGCCGGGAGTCCGATAAATCCCATTCAGGACCGTTTACACGGGAGGTCAATTATCTGCCGGCCTGCCGGGGTGGTGCGGATATCCCTGACCGGCAGTTCCGCCAGGTCTCCCCTGCCGGAATATTCCTGTATCAGGGTATAAATGGTATTGAGGCTGACGGGCCGGTACCCGGTCAGCTCGCAACATACATTGACCCGCCGGTCCCGCATATTGAGAAACGGGAACTGTTTTATATTGTTGTTATGATAATGCCCGTGCACGACCCATCCGGTAAACCCGGCTGGTGCCTCGTCCGGGTTATGGATGAAGAGAAAGGTCTCACCCCTGTAAGTGACCTGCAGGGACCTGACCATATCCGCGATCCCGGCATCATGGTTTCCCTGGATGAACGTGATCCTGCCATTCAACCGGCCCAGGTACGTTGACGCCGGGGGTGCATCGGTCCCATACCGCAGATCCCCGAGATAGATCACCTCGTCCGATTCGCCAACCGTAAAGTTCCAGTTGCTCTGCAGTACCCGGTCCATCTCCCCCACATTCTGAAACGGTCTCCTGCAGTTCCTGATAATGTTCTGGTGCCCAAGATGCATATCTGATGAGATAAACGGGGATCCATCCTTTTGTTCCGGGTGCGATGCAAGTTCCAGCCCGGCAAGTTTCCGGTACTGCATCAGGGATACCGCTGACCGTGCCTGGTTAAATACCAGTTGCCGGGTGAGCCATTCATGTGCCGGAAGATCGAATTCCCGCTCGATGATTCCATTTTTTAAGATGATGATCCGGAGCGAGGTCAGGGGAGCATAATCCGGAAGGACAACTGGCTTTTTCGACAGGGGGGAGAGGTTCTCCCCGTTATTTTCGTCTGGACTACCCTGGACGATCCCTTCCCTGATTTCAGCCTGGCATGATCTGACCTTTGTGCAGATCAGGTCGGCATCACGGGTCCTGAGGTTATACGCATGAGTGACATGGAACAGCCGGATTGACGGGTCCCGATCGATCCAGCTCCCGCTGCGTGCGATTGTGGTGAGTGAATGCAAAAGGTCCTGGTGGAACAGGGCAAGCTCTTCGGACGGGACGACACGGTGGGTGACCGCCTGTCCCCTCAGGCCTTTGAGACGAAGATACCCGTAAATGTCAAATGAAAGCCCAAAAATTCTCTCCGATGCGGCTTCGATAGCATCGAACACCGCCACCGGGGCCACCCCGGGAATTGTCCGGAACGGACCATACAGGGTGATGTGCTGAAAGGCGGGGAATGCGTAGGTATCCTGCACCAGTGACTGGAAGACCTCGGATTTTTGACCGAGTTTCCAGTCGTCGACCCGGAGCATCAGCATGTATTCGTCCCGCTCCCTGTACCGGTGCCCCCATCTTTTCAGCGGGCGGCACCTTCCGCCCTTTACCATTCGCTGTTCAGAATTCCTTTCATCATCATGCTATATACATATACAGCCTTTGTGCCTGTTGAGTGCGCAGGTATCACCTGGTTGTTTGAGGGCAGCAATCGGCCGTTGGCCCGGTTTGGGAAGATCGGATTTTCCAAACCTACAAAAGTTCTGGTCGCGAACAGGTACCGTGCGTAAAAATATGATCCGCCACCACTTTGAACTCCGGGAGACGATTACGACAATCCTTGCCGATGAACAGTCCCATATCGACGCCGCCGTGGAAGGTATCGTCAGGGCCCGGCAGGACGTTGAGCGGTGTATTGCAGGAGACCCGTTTTTTGCCACAACCTTTGAACCGTACACTCCGGAATCAGATACACTTGTCGTACGACGGATGGTATCGGCCGCAGATAATGCCGGTGTCGGCCCCATGGCGGCGGTGGCCGGGGCCATTGCCTGGTCGGGAGTTGAAGCGATGCAAAAAGCCGGTGCGAAGTATGGTGTTGTTGATAACGGTGGAGATATCGCCCTGTTTTCCGACCATGAACTCCTTGTCGGTGTGCATGCAGGCGGTTCACCCGTGAGCGACCGGCTGGCGTTTGCCATCCCGCCGACAAGGGACGTGCTTGGGATTTGCACGTCTTCAGCGACCGTCGGACCGTCAATATCTTTTGGAATTGCGGATGCTGTCTGTGTTTTTTCTCCTGATGTGGCCCTCGCAGATGCCTGGGCGACGGCGATCTGCAACGAGATACGCCCTGATGATACATCAGTCCTCCACCGGGTGGACCTTCTGGAAGTGACCGGGGTGTTTTGTGTGATCGGCGAATGGACCCGGCCTTATGGCGTGCTGCCCCCGCTTGTCAGGGCGAACGTCAAATCTGACCTGATTACTGCAGGTATGAACCTGTAATACGGTCATATCACAAGAAAGGGACAGGATACCCAAACGGCCCGCCGGGGTGGATTATCTCCTGCCTCACAAAAAAAGGCTCACGAAGTGAGATTAAATTTTGAGACTACCCCAATTGCCCCGGGAAAATGGTACTCAAGTGTCGTCGGGGTCTCGGGATGCGGTACCTCGTAAAACAGGTACCCGGTCCTGTCATGATCCCCAGCCGCCACATCGCTGATAATCGAGAGTCCCGGGGTATACCGCTGACCAGTGGAATCTTTTATGACAATACCGTTAAAGGGGCTTTCACTCCCTGCTTTTCCTGTGCCTAGGTCACGGATAGTAATCGAAAGTAACATCAACTGGTAATCAGGCCGCTGGGTGCGGAACTCACCGTACTGGTTGTATGGTTCGAGGCGGAAAGACTGGTTATACATGACTGAATTCAGAGTTATCCGTGTATTTCCGTCATTTGCACTCTCTCCGACATGGAACGTGGTAAAAAGTGGCCTTTCATCGACTGGAGGATGCGTGATCGGGCTCTCATTATGGGCTTTGATCTGCAGCAGGGTATGTGAGTTACTGAAGTTGACCACCACTCCCGGGATCGTTTCAATCGTTGCATCCGGCAGCGAGCTGAATGGTATCGTACTGATCAGAGACAGTGCCGGTGTTGGCAGAGGATAACTATCCTGGCTGAGGTTTCGTGTGGGGAACGGGACGCCCACCGCCTGGTCCGTCGTTGTGCATCCCGCAACCAGGATACAGATAAACAGAAACAATCCGAATGATCCCATCAATTGCATTTCCCGCATCTTTGAGCCCCTCTTTTTTTATCTCACCAGCTGAATGAATCCTGCAATCAGTACGGGAAGCCTGGTACCTTTCCCGTCATCCTGGTTGCCCCCGGATCACCGGGGGTCTTTCCTGTTATTCAGGTACCCATGCCCCTGCATTTCAACTTTTTGTCCCGGTCGGAATACACGGGGTTATTCCCCACTCCCAGGCCCGGGAACTGCGCGGAACCGGTCAATAGCTGTCATCGATGAACTGACTCGCATTCAGGTACGCATCCTTCCCATGGTAATTTGCGAGCACCCGGCCTTCATCATACAGGGTGATCACCGGACCATCCGGCTCCACGTGGAATACTACCTCGACATCGTTTATTTCCGCCAGGATTACCCCCTGGAGAAGTGCCGGGGCGGGCAGTAATAGCAGTCGCTCTTTTGCCAGATCCCCTGGAAACTCCCGGAAATAGTAGTAAAAAACCTGGTACGCATTCAGGAGGTCCGAGGTCAGCAGGTCCTGCCTGACGGTATCCTCCACTGAGTCGAGTGCGGTCGCAAGCTGCTCCTCGTCATCGTTACTCTGTATAAAAAGCCTCTCCGCAGTCTTCGCAAGATCACGATAGGATTTTCGCTCCGGGCCAGCATTCATTCACATTGATATCACAGCCAGACGAGAAAAATGTCATGGTAGCACCGGAACAACCATTAACCTGTACCGGGTGCAATACATGCCCGTGAAAGATGAAGATACGGACTGGATCGTGTACCATATCCTGTCAACCGGGGGTCCGAAAACAACCGCATCACTGGTCGATGAAACGGGGTTACCAGCCGGAGATATCAGTGCATCGCTCTTCAGGTTGAGTTCAAATCTCCTCATAGACAGCCGGGAAGGCACGTACGACGTGCTGTCCATTCCAGAGATGCTACTCAGGTGCCAGTGCCGGCACGACGTGGGTAGTCCCGTTACTATCGAAAACGGCGTAGTAAAAGTGAAAAATTCGGGGCAATAATATGGAGGTCGTCATCTTGAGACTCGGTCACCGTCCGGAGCGTGACCAGCGGGTAACGACTCACGTCGGGTTACTTTCCCGTGCACTTGGTGCGAAGGGCATGTACCTCGTCGGGCAGGATACAGGGATTGTCCGGAGCATCACCCGCGTCGTAGAGCAGTGGGGTGGAGACTTCTTTATCGAGGACAAGGTTAAATGGCGCCGGTGCATCGAAGAATGGAAGCGAAGTGGTGGTAAGGTGGTCCATTTGACGATGTATGGCCTGCCGGTCAGGCAACATGAGGCCGAGATCCGGCAGGCAGACAAGATCCTCGTCATCGTCGGGGCTGAGAAGGTACCGGGAGAGGTGTACGGGCTGTCTGACTGGAATATTTCGGTCACAAACCAACCTCACTCCGAGATCGCAAGCCTTGCAGTCCTGTTAGACCGTTTGTTCGAGGGATCGGAGCTGTCGCTTGATTTTCCGGGTGCAAAGATCAGGGTTGTTCCATGTGGAAACGGGAAGCAGGCAGAAAGCCTGTGAACCGGCGTGTTCTTATCGCCGGATTTACCACGCGACACGTGGCCTGCTCAGCGCATGCAGCCGGGTACGAGGTATGCACCGTCGATCACTTTTGTGACCAGGACCTGTACCATTACGCAGACGATTGCCTTTCTTTTTCTGAACTCGATGAATTATCTCCGGCAATTGCAAGGATGTCGGAGCGGCACGCCTGTGATCTGTTTGTCCCCACCTCCGGCGCCGAGATGCTGCCCGTCACAATTCCACGGTACGGTCCGGCCCCCGAAAAAGCAGCGCAATTTCTTGATAAGAGCGAGGCCTCACACTTTTTTTTAAAAAACGGAGTGCCTGCCCCTGCGACACTCCCGGAACAGACCTATCCTGCGATGGTAAAACCCAGGAGTGGATCGGGGGGGTGGCGCAATGCCGTCATCCATAATGAGGAGGAGTGGTGCAGATGGAAACAGGAACTTGCCGATCCACCGGCGCTCTGGCAGGAGCTGGTCGAAGGAATTCCGGCATCTGTCTGCTGCGTCACCGATGGTCACCGCGCACGGGCGGTGGCGGTCAATGAGCAGCTGCTCAGGGGCGGGGAGGAAGCGGCGTACGGGTTTTCCGGTTCTGTTACGCCATTTGTCCATCCCATGGCAGACCGGATGATCCGGTATGCGGAGACTATTGCCTCTGCTTCCGGGTGCATCGGAACAATCGGAATTGATTTTGTCGTTGGGAAAAAACCATACGTCATTGAAGTGAACCCACGGTTCCAGGGGACCGTCGATACCGTGGAAATGTCAACCGGTACCAACCTGTTTTCACTCCATGTTGATGCATGTGAAGGCAGGATCCCCGGAACAATGCCGGCACCAAGGCAGTTCGCGGCACGAAAAATTATCTTTGCAGAAGATGACCTCCGGGTGGGAGATGACCTTAAACAGTTTCCCTTTATTGCAGATATCCCGTGGGCGGGTTCGCTGGTTGAATCCGGCGGCGCAATTGTCAGTATTTACGGGTGGGGACCATCGCGCAGGGACGCATTACTGATGCTGGATAAACATATTAGCACTGTGCAGCAATATATAAGCAGGACGTCCTGATGGAAGAATTACTGAGTAATCTGGCAATCCGTGAATACCTTCAGCGCATTATTGGCGACGAGGGACTTGACCTGCTATCAAAATACCCCGATAACGACGAATATAGCGATGAAGAGCTCGCTGCAAAGACGGGCATTAATTTAAACTCGGTACGTCACACCCTCTACACGCTCTACGAGAAGAGGCTTGCGGAATACCGGCGGATTAAGAATAACGAGACCGGATGGCTCACCTATCTCTGGCAGCTCAGGCTGGACACCATTTACGATGCGATCCGGGTGGACCTCGAACGGGTGCTTGAAAAACTTGAGACACGGGCAAGGTTTGAGGAGGAGAATGACTTCTATATCTGCAAGTCCTGCGGGATTATCTGCACCTTCAACCAGGCGATTGATGTGAATTTTATCTGTCCTGACTGTGACCAGCAGATGGCGCATTTTGACAACGACATGCTTCTCCGTGCCCTTAATAAGCGTATCAATACGATGAGACTGACGCTTGGGCATGCATAAGGATCCTGTTTTTTTAGAAGGGCTGCTGACCCGGGAAGGGTGCAGTCCAAAGGTCATCGCCCACTGCCGTGCGGTCAGCGCGATTGCCATGGAATATGTCCACGAGGGTTCCCCGGCAGACCCGGACCTGGTCCTCGCGGGCTCGATGCTCCATGATATCGGACGTTCACGAACGCACTCAATCGGGCATGCACAGCAGGGAGCAACGATCTGCCGGGAACTTGGCCTGCCCGAAGCCGTTGCACGTATTGTTGAATGCCATACGGGTGCAGGACTGACTGCCGATGAGTGCACACTCCTTGGCCTTCTTCCGATCGACTGCATGCCGGTCACCCTCGAAGAAAAAATTCTCACGAATGCCGATAACCTGGCCGGGGGAAAACACAGGATATCGATTGAACAGGACTTAATGGACGCATTCGCACTCCCGCGGAAGGTCCGGAAACGGATGTACCGGCTCTGGCAGGAGATGGAACTGTTCAGGTCATGATATCCGGGAATCCGGCAGGGATACGGCATTGTATCGTGGTATAACAGGCCTGGGTAGGGGAGCCGTGGAGCGACCTCAGTGGCGCGGCGACGATTAAATTTTTCCGGCTCCTGACCTATCCTATTTATGCCTGGCTAAAATGCCCGTTTTTTTAGTGATCCGGAATTATCCCAGTCCTGATGTCCGCCCGGTTTATGCAAATAATTAAATAATCCTTCATTGCTCTCAGGAATATAATGGAATATACAAAAGTACTGTACTTCCTGATGATGTGTATGATCATTCTCACGGTGTTTGTACTGTACCTTTTCTTCCCCCTGATTTCACTCTCGGCACCGCATACAGATACACGCCCGATCACTGATACCCGCCCGGTCACAGGTATATCGATCATTAACCAGAGCGGTGAAATTGATCAACACACCGGGACCTATATCGTTACCGGTACCGCCCGGAATATCGGAACGAATCCCATTGCAAAAGTGAACATCGTCCTGACGACCTACGATGAAAATGGTTCGGTACTCGGATCGACTTCCGATACCCTGACAAATGTAAATCCCGGGGACCATGCCAGTTTCAGGATAGAAGCCTGGCCATATTTAAAGGGAGATTTGGTCTCACAATACTCGTTAGAACCTGATTATCGCGATGTTTCGATTGTAGCTGGTGCGGGGAATTTTTTGGTACCAACAACAGGGCTGACTCTTCCGGGTGTCAGCTGAAGGAGTGCCCGCCTGCCCGGAATCAGCTATTTCTCACCAATGTGGTCCCTTCGCAGGAAACTTCTGACCCCGGTCTGCACTGATGACTGATCATCGTGATGGAATGACCTCGTCATGGGACCGGACAGCCATCCCGGGAGTAATGAGACGGTAACCCGCCCCATAGAACAGGTAGCCTGATGCATGCAGATACCGTGAAGTGCCAGGTCTGAAGAATTCTAAAAACGGACCGGACTTTCTTACCTGCCCTCCTACCGCGTTGAAACAGGCAGTGACAAAATCCCGCGGCCTTTGCGTATCAGCAGGTAGTGACACACAGGATGAACTTTGTCCTCCCCGATGGAATCGTTACCCTGTGCTCCTCATTGCCAGGGCCCATCCGTGATTAGCCAATAAAAAAACGTTTTTATTGATAAAATATACCCTGTGTAGAACGGCCAGGTGATCTTCTCCTGCCAGGCTCATTCCTTGACCAATAGATCCGGATAATAAGCAATGGGAGATAACAGGTACATCACAACGTACCGTGCCGGGCTCGTGGCACAAAAATTTTTTATGATTTTTTAAAACACAAAAAAGTGAGTGGGTGTTGCTATGGAGATAGTCCGGGGAGTTCATCAGGTTGACGGGATCAGTGGGAACAGTTATATTATCAACGGGAAAAAGATGGTGGTCATTGACACCGGGCTCCCCGGTAACAGCAGGAAAATAATTAATTACATCCGGGTAGCACTCAAACGCTCTCCAAATGATGTAACAACAATTATCCTCACCCATTACCATGCAGACCATTCAGGGAATGTATACGAATTAAAAAATCTCACCGGTGCCATCATTGCCATCCATGCCGATGATGCCGCATATATATCCGGAAAGAAGGAAGTACCGGCAGGACGCACCGCAGTACAGCATGTGACTCCGGATACATTATTGCAGGACGGGGATAAAATTGCAGGACTCACCTGTGTCCACTGCCCCGGTCATACCCCGGGTAGTATCGCCCTGTATGACCCGAACCGACGGATCTTATTTTCTGGTGATACGCTTGGCTTTGACGAGGGTGGAGTCCATGGTCCGCCAAAAGAATTTTCGGATGATATGGAACAGGTGAAAAGTTCGATCAACGTATTATCCCGTCTAGATTATGATCTGATGCTTCCGGGGCATGGCCTTCCCCTGAAGCCGGATGCGGCGGTCCGGGTAAGTGAATTCTCCCGAAGCTTCCAGGGATAATAACAACATCCCTTTTTTAAGAGTCAGATAATTATTTTTTTTACCTGGGGAAGGGACCGTATCTCGTCGATGACCCCGTGGGGGAGTGCGCCATCCACGATAATAACAAGTTTTGGCTCCTCTGAAAACTGCGCGTCCGTGACAAATATCTGCCGGATCGAGAGGTGATGATGGTTGAGTACCATGACCGCAGCACCAACGATCCCCCGTTCTGATGCATTGTTCGGGAGGACTGTGATGACCGCAAGACCCAGTGACTCCGCGACATTTGACAGGTCCGGTGTCGCCCGCATCCTGGTGAAAATTTCCCGTAGTGACGGTATCGTAAGGATCCGGTGGGCCGTCGCATCAACGACACGTCGATCGGACCCGATGGCCTTTGCGATCTGCGTGGCCGGGATTTCGATCCCGTTACATGCTACCCTTCCAGCTTCATTAATTCCAAAACCATTCTCGAGCAGAAAACGCACCACTTTGGACTGAGACGGGGAATCAGCAAACTCGTGAATGATATCCGACCACATGGGGAAAGGTTGCGGTTAGTGGATATAAATATACATCGCTGCTGTTTTATTGTAATCGGCGGGAGCGTTTCTCTCCCGGCAAAAGGCATGGTTTTCCTCAAAGATTCAAAGATATCCGGGGTCAACAGATGGATACATTATTTTAGATAGACGTCCTCGTTATTATACCGCAAGGCAGAGGGTAGCCAAGTCGGGCCAAAGACACCAGGTTGATGGTGTTAACATGGTAATCCGGCGGGAAGTTACACTCATATGATGAAGCCCGGTACATCAGTGTAGTAATGAAATGCGAGGGTAGCCAAGCTTGGTCAACGGCGCTAGGTTGAGGGCCTAGTCTCTTAGGAGTCCTTGGGTTCAAATCCCATCCCTCGCATCCAGACAGAAAGTTCGATTCGTCGACTATACCTTTTTAAAACGTGGCATTCCACCACTTATTCATGTCTACCACAAACACAAGGTCGCCAGAATATTTTTCGGCGATCCGGCCTGAATACATGGACCATTCCATCGAGGCCGGGATCGCCTCAGGGCTGCTCACCAACAAGGACGCAGCTCTCGTCCGTGAATTTTTGAACGAACGGAGGTCATGTGCCAATATCAGTATTGGTCGTGCAAATAAGATCACCTATACCCTTGTTGGCTGGCGACGGTTCATCGGCTCTTTCCCGGATTTAACCATTCTCGACATCTATGCAGGGATCGATGCCCTGAAAAAAGGGACGAGCCATCGAGGAAAACCCTTCAAGCAGAATACACTCCTTGACCATGTCGCCATCCTGAAACAATTCCTCATCTGGATGATCGATAATAGCTACAGCAACCTTCCGGAAAAGAAGATCCATGCAATCAGGAACCCAAAGAAAAACACCCTCACAAAGACCGCTGGGGATATGCTGACTCCCGAGGAGGTGTTGGCTATTTTGAAGGCCTGTTCACGCAGTGCAGACCGGGCCCTCATTTCCATGCTGTATGAAGGAGGATTCCGGATCGGGGAGATCGCAACCCTGACATGGGGCGCCTTGAAATTTGATGAGCGTGGCGTGATAGTAAATCTGGACTTCAAGACAGGGATACCCCGGTACGTACGGTTGATGACCAACGCCGAATTAATCAAACAATGGC
>CAIJED010000209.1 GCA_903819595.1 uncultured Methanomicrobiales archaeon
AGAGTTTATTAGTCCGGTATCTGCACAATAGATCTTTTTTACATGACTCTGCTGCTTTCGGGCTGAAAAATCAAACCTTCAGATGGTATTTAACAGATAAGATCATGAGTTGACCTAATCATCCGTGGTGTGAGGATATCTTCCTGATAAACGAAGACTCACCTCATTTTCTACAACCTGTGAATTTGATCCTGTTATAATAGATTTGATAGAGGGCACCGTATCATAGAGGACCTTGACCGTTGCAGCCCAATGTGGGCTGTGTTGCACCTCATCAAGACAGAGATACCGAATTTCTTCATGTTCAACCTGGTATTGCTCAATGATTTCCATTAAAAATCCAGGTTCACGTGCATTAGCGTTTATAATCGGTTCGTCAAGGTTTAGATACAGAATGGATTTTGCAGGGATGTTTGTTTTAATAATCGACTCTATAATCTGATAGACTAAGGTAGATTTCCCGGATCGTCTGGCTCCTAATAACACAAGTATTTCGGGCAACGGAAGGTATAAGGAAATATCAGGGTATTGGTATAGTCGTGGAATTCCAGATGGATATTTTTTATTCTGCCACCATGGGTTCTGTCGTTCGACAGCAGCTCTGACATTACTATCCTTATCCAGATTATACTCGTGGAAAAGAGATAATAATTCCGAATATAATCGTTGAATTATTGGTAAAGATCAATTCAACAACTGATATGAAAGAACCAGAAAAAAAAGATTTGGCCGCAGGTTCACTCCGCGGTAATCCGGTCATAAAAGAATGCAGCGAGCACAGCACCAATCACCGGTCCGATAATGTAGATCGGGAAAAAGACCCAGAGGTTTGGACCACCAAGTGTCCAGTCCATAATATACGGCCCGAAAGTACGGGCCGGGTTGAGTGACCCCCCGGAAATATTACCGGCCGCTGTTATCATACCCGCCACCGTAAGGCCGATAATGAGTCCTGCAAACCCCTGTGGGGCCTGCTTGTCAACGGCGACACCCATGATCACGAGCATCAGCACAAACGTGGCAATTGCTTCGACGAGAATCGCCTGCCCATACCCGATCCCGGGAAACGGTGCAGTGGCCCCGAGCCCGCCGATTGTGACGGCATTCATTCCTACGGTCAGGAAAAAGAGCAGGCTCCCTATGGCAGCCCCGATACACTGGGCAATCACGTACGCAACCGCGTCACGAGCAGGGAACCGTTTCGTTGCCAGGAGTGCAATGGTCACCGCGGGATTGAGATGCGCCCCGGAAACACGACCAAGCGCGTAGATGACGGCCGCAATGACGATACCAAACGTGATCCCGATGGCAAACCAGTCGCCGAGCCCACCTAACTGGCCAATTCCAATGTTAAAGGTTGTTGCCGGTTTTGTCCCGTATGCGATCATCAACGTGATTGCCGCCGCCCCGGCTCCAAAGTACACGAGGAGCAGCGTGCCAACCCCTTCTGCGATGCTGCGGGAGCTCAGTGATGCCATTTACTTGCCCTCCCCGTACGCCGCATTGCAGTCCGGGCAGAGCATCCGGGGCATCTTTTTTGGCAGCTTTTTCGACGGGAGCGGGTAGCCCCCCTCCCAAACGTCTATTTCTTTTCTGACCGTATGCTTCATGCAGGTTCCCATACCGCAGGCAACACATATGGCCACGGCATCACTATCCGTTCCTTCTTTTGCACAAATGTAACATTTCATGATTGTTCACCCTGAATCCCGTTACCAGTATAACCCCACTTCCTTCCACAAGCTGGGGCAGTCCCGGGAATTCATCAGCACAGCCGATGCATAGTCCTTGCAGGACCTTGCCGGAGCGGCTGCGACTACATTGAGTAGTGCGATAATCTATAACATTAAGGTTCCGGGTACCGGTCCGGCTGGAAACGAGGCCACTGGCAACAGGTGTGCCTTGTCATCGCCTGTGACCGGACACAGTCATCACGCAGCCGGTTTCGGATAATTCCCCAATAGGTACAATAATAATGAAGTCTATTAATCTTACTAAATCGGGATCACCATGCGGTTCTTAGATGTAAAAACAGATTTTGCGTTCAAGAAAGTCTTTGGGTCAGAAGTCTCAAAAGATATTCTCCTCTCATTTATCAATGCAGTAATAGACTTTGAAGGCCATCGCGTCGAAAGTCTTGAAATCCTTTCCCCTTACCAGATCCCGCTCATTGCCGGTATGAAGGATTCTTACGTCGATGTCAAGGCCAGACTTGATTCAGGTACTCACGTAATAATCGAGATGCAGGTTCTCAATGTTGAAGGATTTGAGCAGCGGATCCTATATAATGCAGCAAAATCCTATTCAACCCAGATTGTCAGCGGAGAAGAGTATGCAAATCTCATGCCGGTTGTTGCATTGACCCTCACTGATTTTATTATGTTCTCTTCTCTTCCAGAAGTCAGATCTGAGTACCGGATGAAAGAAGTGAAGCATATGAGAGAATATAACGGGGATATCCGGCTTATATTCTATGAACTTCCTAAATTCAAAAAAACCATTGTGGAACTTGAAACTCTTGAGGACAAATGGCTCTTTTTTGTTCAAGGGGCAGGCAGCCTGAGCGTAAAGCCAGTCACGCTCTCTGAAGTTCCTGAGATAGATCATGCTCTTGAGATCGCAAACGAAGCCGGACTCACATGCGCCGAACTTGAAGCGCAACATAAACGGCGAGATTTTATCATGCTGCAACGAGGCTCTATCAAAAAGGCA
>CAIJED010000210.1 GCA_903819595.1 uncultured Methanomicrobiales archaeon
GGATTCAATATGTGGTGCATCTTCCAAGATTAGGTCAATTTGCTGTAATTATTCGACATTTTTATCAAAGGTCCGGAATGGGAACTGCATGACACTTATGGAACTATTGCGGGTGTAAACGGTCTTGCCTTCGATATCACGGAACAGAAACGGGCTGAAGAGGAACGGCGGAGAAGCGAGGAATGGTTCAGAAATATTTTCAGCATGTCCCCTATTGCTATCGAGCTATACAATAATGAGGGAGCCCTTATTGACATAAATCCTGCATGTTGTGCACTGTTTGGCATTCAGTCCGCGGTTGCCGTGAAAGGCTTAAACCTCTTTGAAGACCCGAACATCCCTCTGAATCAACGGGAATTGTTGAAAACTGGCAGAACGTTACAATATGAATCTGATTTTGATTTTGACCTGGTTAAAAAACTAAACCTCTATTCGACAACCCGCAGTGGTAAGATTTCACTCAATATCCTGGTTACCCCAATCCAGGCAAAAGAACGCATTACAACCGGGTATCTGGTCCAGATAATCGATATCACCGAACGTAAAAAGGCTGATGCTGCATTGCGGGAGAGCGAAGAACATTTAGCAGAGGCCCAAAGACTTGGCCATTTTGGGAGCTGGACCTATAACCTTGCAAGCGGGAAGATTCACTGGACTGCGGAGACATTTCATATCATTGGTGTGGACCCCTCCCAAGGTGAACCTGATTTTCCCACACTAATCAGCAGATATCATCCTGATGACCGTGATGATTTTGTTGCAACCGTGCAGGATGCGGTTGAAAAAGGTGTACCATATTATAAGGACTGGCGGCTTCTCCTTCCCGATGGCTCTACACGTTATATCCATGCACGTGGGCAACCGGTCATCGAAAACGGTGCTATAACAGGGCTCTGGGGAACGATACAGGACATCACAGAGCGAAAACTTGCAGGAGACATCATTGCGGAGAGCGAGCAGCGACTCACAGATATCATCGATTTCCTCCCGGATGCAACATTTGTTATTGATAAAAACCGGCGGATAATTTCATGGAACAGGGCAATTGAGCAGATGAGTGGGATTCTCAAAAAGGATATTATCGGTAAGGGGGATTACGCGTACGCCTTTCCATTTTACGGGAAGAATATCCCGATGTTGATCGATTCCCTCTTTTTACCAGGTGTTGAGATTGATTCACGGTATACTAACATCCGGCGTGGGGGTGACACAATCGACGCAGAAGTATTTGTTTCTTCCATGCGGGGCGGAGAGGGAGCGGTTGTCTGGGCAACGGCATCCGCCCTGTACGATAACACGGGTGCCGTTATCGGCGCTATCGAATCCATTCGTGACATTACTGACCGCAGAAAAGCTGAAACTGCATTACAAGAATCCTTTGAGACATTTAGAACGGTCATGGACAGTCTTGATGCGCTGGTTTATGTTGCAGATCTTGAAACCCATGAACTTCTGTTTGTGAACCAGTATGGGAGGAAGACCTGGGGGGATATTACCGGAAAAATCTGCTGGAAATCCCTTCAAAGCAATCAGAACGGCCCATGCACATTCTGCACCAATGACAAGCTGGTAGATTCTGTGGGCAATCCCACGGGAATTTTAGCCTGGGAGTTTCAGAATTCTATTACCCGAAGATGGTATGAATGCCGTGATAGTGCCATACAATGGATCGATGGGAGGATTGTGCGACTTGAGATTGCTACGGACATCACCGAGCGCAAAAAAGCGGAAGATGCCCTGATACAGGCAAACCGCCAACTTAAGTTACTATCAGGGATCACACGACATGACATTCTCAATCAGGTCACGGTTTGCCTTGGCTATATTGGTATCATAAAAAAGAAATTTCATGATCCCACACTAGGTGAGTATTTAGGAAAAATTGAGTCGACCACGAAAGCGATCCGATCCCAGATAGAGTTCACACGGGTCTACCAGGATCTCGGTACCCACGAACCTCAGTGGCACCGTTTAGATAATATGTTACCCCGTTCACAGATTCCGGCAACAATTACGCTGAATGGGGATGTTGCAGGCATTGAAGTCTATGCAGATTCAATGCTTGGAAAAGTGTTTTTTAATCTCCTCGACAATTCCATCCGGCATGGTGAACGTGTATCGCAAATCAGGGTCTCATCCAGCCAGTCTGATAATGGAATGACGATTGCATGGGAGGACAACGGGATTGGTATTCCTGCTGATGAAAAAGAAAAAATCTTCGAACGTGGATTCGGAAAGAACACGGGTCTTGGATTGTACCTTTCCCGTGAGATATTGTTAATCACCGGTATTACAATCAGGGAGATCGGGGTGCCGAATAAAGGTGCACATTTTGAGATAAATGTGCCGAAAGGGGCGTACCGGTTTTTAGATGTCTGAAAAAAAGAACTGGTTAGTACGAAACGAATCGTCGTGTAAACCCGTGGAAAAGAAACTGCAATTCATAGCATTGCCCTGTTCCCGTGATAAAATATCCGTGACACCTATTTATTTTCGGATCCCGTGTGGGTCAGATTGTAAAGATTGATTAAATACTGGGACCGTTCCGATAGCGTCATCGTCTGTGTCTCTACTATTACCGGATCGATGCTCGCATCAATAAGAAGATCGTATTTAATCTCTTTCCGCCAGCCTGCTTTCTCAAACATTTGCATGAAACAAATCCCCAACGTAACCGCTTCGGGGTGCCGGGTAATTACAATTCTTGCATCACTGATTGTAACCGGAACGTTTGGCATGGCAAGGCCACCCATAATGATGAGCGCTTTTGGATGAAGTGTCACCGTATCATGTGAGACCTGCATTCCGACTTCTTCTTCAAATTCAATCTTTCTCGCTTTTTCTTCTTTAAAATAAGGAACAAACACCTGTTCAAGCCTAAGTCCGCGGACCGCAAATGCAAGGAGTTCTATAAATGGGGTACAGGTACCAGGCACTCCATAGTATACTATCTGGTCCCCTTTGACGAAGCCGTGGTTCTCAAGATATTCCTTGAACGGGCGGAGTATGCCGGGGACTCCTTTGAGTGGAACAGGGTCGCTCATTATCATCAACTGGATAGTGTGTCATTCGCGGGAGGAATTAAAGATGATTATTGAGAGCTACCCCAATGAAGGGTCATCCCCACCCCGGTCTCCTGCAGGTGGCAACTGCCAGCAAGGGCAACTTTCGATGACAACGAGGTACAGTGACAAGCGTGTAGCGACGCCAGGTGCAGATTTCGTAAAAATGAGACCGTCTTTTCGAGACGGGGTTGGTCCGGTGAAAGAAGGTGAAGACCCCCTATGATGTCAATAATCCGCTCCTCTCCACACACCCTTTTCGCTTGTTCCACGATATTGCAAATCCCCGAATGAGAACACCCCGTGATGATGACCAGCCCTTTTTCACTACGGAAAGCAAGCGCTGTATCGTCGAAAAGTTGGTCATCCACCAAACTGCCATCCGGCATCAAAATTTTCCGTTTTCCTGTAGCCATATATTCAAAATCAAATTTACGCTCGATTTGTCCCAGATATACAAGGTCGTCGGTAAGCCACCGGGGACTTTTGGATAACTCCACCGAGAAATGTCTTCGTAGTTCTTCTTCGGTTACTATTGATCCGATATTTGGAATGGGCAGTTTGGGACGCGGGTAGAAGCAACAGGGGTGGGCAATTAACGATGGGATCCTGGTTGGAATTTTTTCGATAATCGCCCGGGTCCTGTGACGGATCAGGTCGGGGAGCCCCCCGGTATGATCGAGGTGACCATGTGAGAGCACTACTATATCCAGGTCAAGGAGGTCCTCACCCAAAGCAAGGGAATTCTTAAGAAAAAGGTCTGAATAGCCGCAATCAAAAAGAATCTTCTTTCCTTGCGTTTTGATGAGAAAAGAGAGCCCCGGCTCCCCTGAAAAATAATGGTCTATCATGGTGTTATTGTCCACCAGGACGGTAAGTGATAACCGCGGCGCCATGTATTCTTCTTACCCGAGGCAGGTCATAGTTCTTTTGTTTTCCTGGTATTTGCACGGAAAAAGTAAATTCATCTGAATAATCTCCTAATCTGTACAGATGGAGGCAGCAATGCCGTTGGCAGGGTACTCCATCATCCCTCTCCCGAATGCGGGTTTCGCATTCTATCAGGCGACGTTCCCCTCCCCTCTTTTCCAAATCCCCCGCGTACACTCTGTATGTCCCACCATGGGGCAGGAGAGAGAAAGAAATGGCAGATTTTGTCCAGAAAGCAAATGTCAAGCGTTCGGTCCGTATTATCGCGACCCCGATCGCCAGTGTAGCAGCATTGAACACCCTTGTCCAGGGAGTCATCGACGCAAACTCATTCTCGTGTGTGGACCACGTTGTCAGCGGCGTAACCATTGCCGGCGTTACCCGTGGCACACAGTCGTTTGGTGTCAAGGTCGTGTACGAAAACCCGACAACCCTCAAAAACATGGGCAATTCAACCGCAAAGGCATCAACCGTTGCAGGCTATACCTCAGCCGCAGCCGCCCTCGTCGGAAATACCGCACTTGCAACCGCAATTGGTGGTACTGCAATTGAGGACACCGAAGCGGAAGGGTATTCCATCCAGCTGAAGTGTCACGATGCAAACGGCGAAGACTACACGGTCACGTTTACCCGGACGACAATTTCCATCTCCTCGTACGAGGATGCGGCCATTGTCACCCGCGTGGACACCTGGGCTGATACAAAGCCCGCACTCGCTTAGAACCGCCAATCTTGAACACGGGAGAGCTGGATTATCCTCGGCTCCTTCTATTTTCGGCCTCCCGGTTCGAGGAGGTTTACGATGGATATTGAAACTACGGCACTGATCCTCGGCGTCGTACTTCCGCTGTACCCCTCGCTTTTCCTGATTTATGAGAAAATCGGGAAGTATGAGGTAATTTGTGCGGAGTTCGAGGCCCTGCGTGCGGAGCATGAGAAAATAAAAGGAGAACATCATGGATCCGGAATTAACCAACCTCATTGAGATTCTGATAACACTCGCTGCTGCGTTCATCGCATACGTGCAGCACATGAGAGCGACGAAAGCGACGGCTTCAGCAAACGCTGCAACTGCAACAACCAGCCAGGTACTGAGCTACTTCGACCCGACTGACGACACGGTGACCACAGCACCACCCGAGGTCCCGGGCCGATCTTTCAGGATGACCGATAGCACGAAGAGATGGCTGACCTTCGACCACTCACCCATTGAGCAGGAGAGTCTTCTCCGGCAGGTGGCGGAGGCCGAAGCGGAGAGACTTGATACGTACACAATCACAGTCCCGTCAGCCTGGTATGACATTGAATACGGGCTGATCAAAGGCTCGGGAAAGACGGAGGCGAAATGATAAAGCGCCTGATGCAGCGGAGAAAGCTGGTCATTGGTGGCTGCATTTTCGCTGCCGTAGTGCTTGGAGTGGCTTGTACCGGGATTACCCCGGTCCAGGCTGCTTCTTGCGAAGTGGCGATTCAGGCATCCGGTGATCAGATGTTATCCAGTTCATCAGATTGGACCTGGACCGCATCGGATGGGGATTTGAGTACAGTTCCTCCACTCGGTATCGGGCAGGAAATACTTAGTGGTGGGTATTCGGGATCAATCCTGGTGAATGGACCTGGGACGTACTCAGGAGAAAGGTCATTGTCGGCGGATGAAATACTCCAGTTCTCCACAGCTCAGCAGGTGGAGAGCCAGGGACCCGGGATCCTCTCGGAGTCGCTGATGGTTTACTCAGTTGGATCACCGGCTGCCGGGGTTACTTGCGGAACGGACTCGCTTGATGCAGAAGGGGCGAATTTCTCCCGATCGGCTTACTGTGAATATGCTGGGGCTTCGACGATGTTTATGACTGATGCTTTGGATTATCATTCAGCTGGTAGCATCAGCCAGGGGGATACTGAACTACCGGACTCGCTTGCGATGGATGTTTCATCGTCTGGTAATGGTTACGGTAACTTTGCTGCGGGATCACGATCTATGATCGGGATTGGGAATACTTCAGCACTAGGGTATGTTCATACTGCCTCGGAGCACGTTGGGGCAGCTGGTAATTTCGTGGTGAATGGGAAGGTGAGGTGGAGTTCATTTGCTTCATCTACCTGATTTTTTTTATAGTCGATCGAGATTCAATTGAGCAGGATATAGGCATTATACCAAATACCTCCCAAATGAGTTTTAATATGAGAGTTGTATGGGAATATCCCCGCAATTAAAAGATATTGAACGCGTATTGATTCATAAAAAATCCTACTTTCCCGTATCCTCAAGTTGTTTCGCAATCTTTTCGAAATCCTTGTCTTCGGTTTCAGACTCTTCGGCAAGCCTTCGGCGGGAAAATTTTTCATATTCTTTGACTGCCAGTTGCTTGGCAATCTCCATCGATATCCGCCCTGAATCCATGAGAACATCCCGTTCATTAAACTGAAGAAATGCGTCCAGCTTTACTTTCCAGTCTCTCATATACATTGGTTGCCGTCTTTCAGCCTGTGATTCGGCATAATCGAGGTACATGGTAACGATACGGTTGAGTTGCCGGATTTCCTCTTCGTTGAGGTAATTTTTCGCAATCGTCACATCGCCTTTACGCACCTTTGCCCCTTTCCAACTTGTCAGGCCCATATTTGGCTTACCCGAGTCAACGCGATTTGCGATAATTTCAGCGGCCGTATGATGCGAAATGGCCCAGTGCAACTTGTTCTGCGCTATTTTAAAAAATTCCTTTGTTAGTTCTGAATGGGGATCGTAATCAATTGATAATTTGAAAAGGTCGAGGATCTTCTGGTAAAACCTCTTTTCTGAAGCCCTGATGTCCCGGATACGTTCCAGTAATTCATCGAAGTAATCTGTTCCAATAGCAGTGCGGCCTTCCCGTAACCGTTCATCATCGAGCACGAACCCTTTGATCAGGAATTCCCGGAGATGGTCGGTCGCCCACCTACGAAACTGGGTTCCCCGATGTGACTGGACCCTGTATCCCACTGCGAGGACCATATCCAGGTTGTAAAACAGTATTTTACGTTGAACGTCCCGTTTTCCTTCCGATTGAACTGTCAAGTATTCCTTGACAGTTGAATTATCCAGTTCTTCATCTTTGAGAATGTTGTTGATATGCAGGCTTACATTCTGCTTTGATGTCTGGTACAACTCTGAAATCATCGCCTGGGTCAGCCATACGGTCCCACCCTCCAACTTTACTTCTATCCGGCTCTTCCCGTCTTCGGTCTGGTAGAATAAAATCATTGAACTGGATTCAGACGCTAGATCAGTATTGTCCTGCATTACGTCGTCCCCTCCACGATCTTCCGCTCCTCCACCGTGAGCCCGTACAGTTCGTATACCAGCTCGTCGATCTCCTTATCCGTCGCCGCAATCTGCCTCTTGATGAGGGTCTGCTCCTGGTCCATTCTGGCCTCGGGAAGCCGCTTATTGAGATCGAGCATCCGCTCGACAAGAGTGACCATTTTGTCATGGCGGGCGATATCGGTGGGATCGGAGGGGTTGATGGTACGGGTTGGATGAGGAGTCAAAGAATACAAGAAAAAATGATATTGGGTTAACATGGCATCGCAGAACCGGGAACGTACCTTCGTACATCGACCTGCGCCCCGCTCTTTGCATTTCGTTCTGCAATGGTAAGAATTTCGTGGGCAACCTGCTCATCCACATAATCCTCACCACAGTTGGTGCAGACCTGGGCTGGAACATCCTTTACGACAAGGGTCATTCCATCACGATCAAACGTAACGGTTGTTGTGCCCTCTTTGGTATTCCCATGTTTGCAGATGACGCACTTCATGATGTTCTCCGGGTGAAATCTTCAGACCATGTATCCGGGTCTGGCTCGTATGCTGTGATAACAATTGCTTCACGATCTACATTATTGTATGCCATAACGACATGAAGCGGACGACCGTTTACCTTACCTGAAATGAGACAGCTGGGGTAAGGGGGGTCATCAGGATATTCTTCAATAATTGTTCCAAGTTCGAGTATTACATGAATATCGGAATCCGAAATTTTCCGCTGGAACATCTGCCGTAATGCATGGATGCGGAATGTCAGATGCCGGTATACCGGGTATTTATTATCGTTCATTTCCCACCTCCCAATTCTACTATCGCAATCTCTTCCTCCGTGAGCCCATAGAGCTCGTACACCAGCTCGTCGATCTCCTTATCCGTCGCTGTAATCTGCCTCTTGATCAGGGTCTGCTCCTGGTCGGTCCTGGCCACGGGAAGCCGCTTATTGAGATCGAGCATCCGCTCGACAAGGGAGACAAGGGGCCCATAAGCAGATTCCCATCCAGACGGTAATGGTATTCGAGACACTTTGAATCCACCTACCTCCATTAGAAGCCCATATCTTTTAACGAACCACCAATTGATTAGATTAGAGTTAAAAATACCTAGAATTGCTTTAAGGACACTCGGATTAACATTGGGATGCAATATCAGATTCGACAAAGAATGGCGATTTATTGTACCACTTTCATCAAGCGTACCAATTAGTTGTATTGGAAGCTTTTTCCTTAACCGGTGAAAAAGAATTTTGTGATTTGAGAAAAATCTTTGTTCTCTTGATCTTCCCAACCAAGGGCCATAATGAATATATGCTGCGGGCTCGTCTTTTGAATATCGTCTGATTTGGGAGGCGTTTTCAAATAATGGGAGCCATTCAGGACTTTTTTGTTCTAGTTCGATGTATGAGTTTTTTTCTTTATCCTCCTTGGCTTCATACGGAATAACACCCTGTGAATATTCCACCAAAGATTCAAACGATTTGCCTGATTTTTCCAATTTGCAAATTAATTGTAAATCTCCTTGATTGGATTGAAGGTTTATAACGGCTTCCGAATCAGATTGCCAAACATCCTGCGAAACTTCAAACATATTCTGAATTTTATAATCTTTTGTTCCCTGAGAAACAACGGTCATTAAATGTTTTTCTTTGGGTGGATTTCTCTCTAATATTGTAATGGCAGTATCGACAACCGCACTTCCGAATACCTTTGTTGGTTCTAAATCAACCAAATTACGGAGGATTGTCAATTCTAATATATATCTTCGGAGCTGAATCCCGTAAAAGTTCGTAAGCCAAGCATTAGGGGTAATGAGTCCAAGCATACCTTTGTTTTTCAGGAGGATTATCCCCATTTCAAAAAAGAAGATATAGGTTTCAGGTTTTCCTTTCTTATAAAGGAATTTGGATTGATAATATGGCTTTTCTTCTTGTTTAAAATCAGCACCATATGGCGGATTCCCAATAA
>CAIJED010000211.1 GCA_903819595.1 uncultured Methanomicrobiales archaeon
GGAGACAAAGATGCTTGAAAGGATGCAGAACCTGACGACCACTATCGGGCAAAAGGGAGTTGATGTTACAAACCTGAATGCAGCGCTTGCAAAGGCAAAGAGTGCCATTCAGAACGGTGATTTACAGGCCTTTAAGGACGCCATGCAAACGTTCAACCAGGATATCCAGGCGGGTATCAAGGATGGAAGCATTCCGAAAACAGCCCTCCCTACAACAGAACGCCAGGGTTTCCAGAAAAACGGAGCAACTCCACCAGTGCTGAATGCCACCATGGAGACAAAGATGCTTGAAAGGATGCAGAACCTGACGACCACTATCGGGCAAAAGGGAGTTGATGTTACAAACCTGAATACAGCGCTTGCAAATGCAAAGAGTGCCATCCAGAATGCTGATGCAACGGCCTTTAAGGATGCCATGAAAACGTTCAACCAGGATATTCAGGCGGGTATCAAGAATGGAAGTATCGATAAGTCTGTTCTCCCCCAGCCAAAGCAAAGAACGACCCCTGCTTCGGGGACCACAACGAACCATGGGAAAAACAAAGGTTCAGCGAACGCAACATAAATGAAAAATAGGGCAACACAAGGGTATGGTGATTAGACAATAGGTAATCCGTGCCCACTGATTAAGAGCGGGCACCTCACCACCTGGGATTGCCAGCTCATTTCCAGGGGTACGTCAGTGAAGTTAAAAGTCCCGCAAAATGGACTTCAAGTATCCTGGGGGCTCAATTAGACAATTGGGCTCTCCCTCGAGATACTGTGGGTAACTTCAGGATGTGATTCGGAATAGATAAGTGGGGACAGTCATGCATAAAAATGATCGTTTTTGGATTTTAATCAGAAGGAATGCCATGAAAAGTACAACAACAGCGTTAATTTTTACCGCGGCTATTTTTGTGACCCTGTTGGTTACGGGTTGTGTTCAGAATGCCCCCGCTTCAGCGGGTAATGGTGTCGGAATCCAGGTATCACCATCTATGACCGCAGAAACAACAGCAACGGATCAATATCAGGGATCGCCCCAAAATGCAGGACCAGTACCGCCAGGATCACAACGGCAGTACCCGGGATCGGGTCAGAGTCAGGGGCAGCGATCAGTGCCAAATGCCACGGTACTTGCAGGAGCAGCCGCAAAACTGGGTATAACCCAGGGGCAGCTTGAAACTGCACTGACCAGTCCTTCGGGAGGGCGTGTCAATGTTACTGCCGCCGCACAAGAACTTGGTATAACGCTGCAGCAACTTGCCGAGGCACTGGGAATATCAGGAGGTGGCCAGGCACCCCGGAATAGTACACGTTCCTGGATGTCCGCCGCAGGACAATAACCAATTCCAGACTCATTATTTATTCCTCCATTTTTTGGTAATTTTCTCAATGATACCCGGATTCTTTGGATTTGAGACAATAGACCCTCTTTCATGATGGTGCAATATGTACAATATGACTAGGAATCATGTGTTTCTTATAGCATAAGACTGACATTGATTGTGTAACGCGTTTCTCTTTATTGCAGCCTTGTTTTCGCTTACCCCCGTATCCATCTCCGATCAGGTCTTATCATTTGGGATATGGGCGTACTTCCTGATATTCGCTGTAATTATGTTCACATCCACTATTATGGCGGGCCGATTCCCGACAATATGTTCCTGATCCTGATCGGAGCCGCAGCGATAGACAATGGAATGTCGATGGAAGGACTAATTGTGGTAGCGGTACTGGGCGGATTTGCGGGGTAAGAGATCAACTACTGGAGTGGGAGGCGGTTTGGTCTCAAGATCTGCCGGGGTGACCATCCCTGCCGGTATTCGGGTAATCAAGGCATAGCATTTCCCGTCACGCTGGAGAATTGCGCCGTTGGTACCTGTCATTTACTACAACACCAAGGGGAGTGCTTGCCGTTGCATGCTTAAGATAGTTATGCATCCTGCTATTTCTAAAACGGAGTGAATGAAATCCATCGGTGAGATGATGATGATGATGATGATGCCGGATGGAACCTCCCCGTTGGTACATGGGAATGTGTTCTCAGCGGAATTGTTCAATTCCAGGCTCTCCATCTGCATGAAGGTATTAATACCCACTATGCCAATTGTTGCTTACCGGCTCTCGGAGGAAGTCCGGGTTCCAGGAGCTTGAGGTGTAATGCAGGAAATCATCAAAAAAATGATCACGGAAGCAATGGCTGCCCAGCACGCCGATGTGAACCAGGTAAAGAAGAAACGGGGGCAGGATTTTATTATTGACGATACGAAAGCGTATGTCGATGCAGTCCGGAACATGAAACCTGCGGGTGACCAGAGCAAGGCAGTCATCCAGCTGCATACCGATTCAGTCAATGCCCATTATACCATCTTAAAAAGTTTAACGAACACGATCCGCCCCGAGGATGACCCCTTTGTCGAACACTACCAGACCCCGGTCATCATGGAGATGCTGTACGATGCAGATCCTGCGTTCCGGAAAAGTATCGACGTGTTCATCGAGGCCGTCGGCAGGGCTGAGGCGTTGATCGGGAAGGAATCTGTCCGTCGGTATGCAGGCTTCTACGGTCCAACCTGTGTGGTGGACTTTGCCCTGATACCCGGGAGCAGCAGTAATATTGTCAACCAGGTCCTTAAAACGACTGATATCCCGGTGTTTCACAAACAGACGATCCTCGCAGCGAAATCATGGGCGATGAATACATCATACGGTATCGGGGACGTGTTTGCCCATGCGGTTGAGGACGGTGCAACCCTTGGAGACGCAGTAAAGAAGGAAGTTGCCATGGTCCAGTCCATCTATGATACGCCGGTTGATGCCCAGGCGAACCTCATGGATAGCGTGGGGCAGTCCTCCTTCGATTGCCGGTCATATATGAAGGACTACCGGGTGAAAATGCAGGGGGCCGTGAAGGATGCATTGAATGAAGGAGTCCATTACGGCAACATTGTTACGATACCCGCCTACTGTGTCGGGGATATTGCCCATCACATCTCCCAGTCAACATATAACATGTGCAAGGACGACGTGGTCATGGCCGTCATCGAGTCGGTGACTGAAGTGATGGAGAAGACCCTGGAAGCAGCAGCGCCAACGATGAAAAACGAGCTGCAGGTCCTCTCGGTCGCCACCGGCGCCTCGGCAAGTGCTGCCGAATATATTCTCGAACAGGACGGCTTCAATGCAATTATGGTCGTTGACATGTTAACGAAACGGTACCATAACTACGTCCAGCTCTACCCCAAACGGGGTGCAGCGATAGAACTCCACAACTGCGATTTCATGGATATGATCTACCGTGGGTGGAAACTGGTGGACAAGGCACGAAGAATGCAGGCCAGTGATAAGGGCCTCGTTGTGCCCAGGGTGGGTGGGTTCGGGGTTGACTTATCCCCTGTAGTGAACAACGAAGTTCTTGCTAACCCGCAGCGGTACACCTACCCGGCCTGTGCCATGACCGTGCGGTTCTCTGCGATGATGCGACTTGCCGATTACCCGTGTCTGCTCACGAGTGAGCCTGTCACTGCAACGTTAATGACGAACATCATCGCCCTGCACAAGGAAGTTTCCGCAGCACCGGCACGGATCTGCAAGGACTGTGCATCGGCTGCATTAATGGATTTCCGGCATTGTTCATGCCAGTGGAAGGAAGCAGTATAAGAATCGTATTCAGAATGAGGTGAATAGAATCATGAAATGTTACATCTGTGCAAAAGAAGGAAAAGACAGCGATGCCGTGGCCGTGTGTATTGCCTGCGGCATGGGGACGTGCATGAATCATACGATCAGAAAGGAAGTCGATGTCTGGGAAGGGGGCTACCCGTTGCCATCAAAAAAACTGCCAAAGAAGATGCCCCGGATGTTGTGCCCTGACTGCAACGCGGCGTATGGAGAGGGTAAGTAATGGCGTCGCTCACCTCCCGCAGCATCGCGGAAGGAGTCGGCACATTGCTCCTCGTGTATTTTGGTGCCGGTGCCGCAGCGATAACGCTGATGATCGCCGCCGGGACTAAACCGTCTACCACCTTCAACATCGGGATCGGCCAGCTCGGCGGGCTTGCCGACTGGTTTGCGATCGGGATTTCTTTCGGTATCGTTATCGCCGCGGTCATCTACGCACTCGGCCGTGTTTCCGGGGCGCATATCAACCCGGCTGTAACCATTGCACTCTTCGTAACAAAGCGGTTCCCGGCCACTGATACCGCCGCATACGTGGTTGCCCAGTGTATCGGGGCCGCAATCGGCAGCCTGCTCTTTTTCCTGACCGTGGGGCTGAATGCGGTCACAATCGGCGGCCTCGGGGCAACAGCACCATTCCCGGGGATCGGGTACGGGCAGGCGATCCTCGTCGAAGCCATCGCGACGTTTGTGCTGATGCTGGTGATTATGGGTGTTGCGGTGGACAGGCAGGCTCCCCAGGGATTTGCCGGCCTGATCATCGGTCTTACAGTGGCCGGGATGATCACGGCGACCGGAAACATTGCCGGGGCCTCGTTAAACCCGGCCAGGACATTCGGGCCGTATATCGGAGACTGGCTCCTGGGTGGGCCGAACCTCTGGGTATTCTTCCCGATCTATATCATCGGGCCGGTGATAGGGGCCATACTGGCGGCGGTCTTCTATGACCGGATAACGGCGGAGTGAAGCCTGATATCGTTTCCAGTCCTCCTTTTCTTTAAATTTTTGTTCCGGGGCCGTGTAATGTCCGATGGATGGCTGCCAGCGCTGGAACGTGATATGTTGAGAAAGGTTTCAGATGGATGAACCAGGAGTGGCATGTACCGCCCTGAATGTTTCATCACCAACGTTTATGATCCGGGATTGTCCATCATGGAACTGATAACGCCGGCGAGACGTTCCATCCCGGTCCTGATTTTTTGTTCACTGGAATTGGAAAAATTGAGACGGATGTTCGTATTTCCGCCACCATCGGTATAGAATGGTGTGCCGGGGAGGACAGCCAGGTCCAGTTTGAGGGCCTCATCAAATACATCTGTTGATAAAACGCCGGCCGGTAACGTCAACCAGATAAACATCCCGCCTTCAGGTTCCGTGTAGTCAACGGAATCCGGAAATTTTTCCCTGATCATCCCGATCATATACTGGCATTGTGCGTGATACGCCTCGCGGATTTTCTTAATATGGTCATCAATGTTCTGCTGGCGGAGGTACTCGTACGCGATACGCTGCGATAAGTAATTTGAATGCAGGTCTGCCGCCTGTTTTACGATGATGAGTTGTTCCATGATATCGGGCGGGGCCACGACCCACCCGAGTCGCATACCGGGCGCCAGGATTTTAGAAAATGAACCGGTGATAATGGCCTGGTCCGGTAATAGTTCCCACATGGAGGCAGATGTTTTTCCAGAAAAATTCAGTTCACCATATGCGTCATCTTCAACAAACACCGTGTTGCCAGCGTTAAGGATGGATGCCAGTTCCCGCCGCCGGTCGTTTGTGTAGGTAATGCCCGAAGGATTTTGTGAATTCGGGACGCCATAAAAGAATTTCAGCGGGTATGTTTCGAGGACCTCTGCCATCATGGCGGGGTCGGGGCCGTCCTTTCGAAGGGTAACCGGGTGGAATTCCGGCTCGTACTGTGAGAATGCCTGGATGGCCCCGAGGTAACCCGGGCGTTCGATCCCGATATGGTCACCCGCATTAATAAACACTTTTCCCAGCAGGTCGAGACACTGCTGCGAACCGTTCGTTACCAGGATTTCGTCGGGCGAAACTGAGATTCCCAGGCGTTTTTTGTACCGGTCTGCAATGAACTGCCGGAGTGGGAGGTACCCTTCAGTCGTTGAGTACTGGAGTACCGATCTGCCGTCTTCTTTCAGTACCGATGCGGCTGCACGACTGATCCCGTCCACGTCAATCAGGGAGGGATTCGGGAGACCCCCGGCAAAAGAGATAATTGATGGACTTTCGGTGACCTTCAGTATCTCCCTGATACATGATTTGGGGGTTGTTGCCATCCGTTTAGCAAAATTTCTCTCGTTCTTACCATTATTTTTTGCTTCAACCGGTATCTGCGGACTCATTATTCACCAGGTTATCCCAATACTATTGGAAAAGAAAAGCCTAAAGGATTTCTCCTGGTTCGGTTACGATCTGGACTTTACATGTTGCAACTATTTCTGGCACAGGAATCCCATGGCAATAATTCGACCAGACCAGGGTATTTTGTTGCTCCTGAACATATCAGGGCCAACCTTGAGTTTTAGGTAATACAGTATCTCCGAAAGGAAAATCCTTTTTTTGAGACGAAATAGCATAGTTTTCACTCCAGCAGTAATTTTTTTCGAATCAATCAAAACGATATTTATTAATACATTGGATATCCTATGGATATCCTATGTAAAAAGTTGAACTAGAACGCATCAATCGGATTGTAGTAGACAATATCCAAGGATTTCTGGTCAGAAAAGTAACGAAGTTTGGAAACAGTGCCAAGGTCGATTGCCCTAAGGAATACCTCGACCAAACTGTTTAC
>CAIJED010000212.1 GCA_903819595.1 uncultured Methanomicrobiales archaeon
GATCTATGAGAGGATCGGAAAATACGAGGTAATTTGTGCAGAATTTGAGGCCCTCCGCGTGGAACACCAGAAATCAAAGGAGGCATATTGTGGATCCAGAACTGATTAATTTGTTTGAAATTGTTATCACGCTTTTCGCTGCGTTCATTGCATTTGTGCAGCATACACGGGCGAACGGGGCTATTATTGAGTCAGAGCAGTCAAAGCAGACGACGAGGAACGTACTGAACTTTTTCGACCAGACGGATGATACCGTGCCCGTCGCACCACCCGAAGTCCCGGGCCGTTCATTCAAAATGAGTGACGAAACAAAACGATGGATTACTTCTGATCGGTCGTCAGAGGAACGCGAGAGTTTACTCAGGCAGATCGCGGAAGCCGAAAGCAAACGGCTGGGTGTATACCAGATATCCGTGCCATCGGTGTGGTATAACATCGAATACGGTGTACCGCTTGGCTCCGGTGGTTCAGGGAAAGGAACGAAATGAACCGCCTGTCGCAAAGGAAAAAGCTAGCGGTCGGTGGATGTGTATTCGCAGCAATTGTTTTCACCGTGGCCTGCACCGGGGTAGCACCCGCTAGGGCCGCAAATGTTGATATTGCATTTATGGGATCTTCTGACCAGTCCCTCATTGGTTCGTCGGATATGACGTGGACAGTATCAAACGGGGACCTTGCGAAGGTACCGCCCCTTGATATCGGGCAGGAAGTACTGAGTGGGGGATATCGGGACGGTTACATCCTGACCGGCCTGTCCCAATATGCGAGTTCACAAATACTGAACAATTCCGATATCGTTCACTTCGACACGGTAAGCCAGGTGCAAACGTCCGGGCCCGGCATCTACGAGGAGAGCATGATGCTGCACTCTTGCGGGGCTGCCGCTTCGGGGGTAACGTGTGGGGTTGATTCACTCGATAATGAGGGGGCGAACTTTACCGCGACACCATACTGTGAGACGGTTGTTGTGAGTTCTTTGTTTATGGCCGATGATTTATCGTATCGTTCGATCGGATCAATTTCCCAGGCTAACCTTGAGATGCCGGATTCGTTTGCTTTTACGGCTATTGGGTTGGGATCGGGTACTGGGTCCTTCAGCTTTGGTTCGAGGAGTTTGTCGGGGATTGGAAATACCACTGAACTCGGTTATGTGAACTCGATCGGTAAGGACCTCATAGCCAGCGGTCGGTTCAACATCGGCGAGGACGTGCGGTGGACGTCGTTCGCGAAGACATTTGATGTGTTGGGGTAAGGGGTGCATACCAGAGTAGGGACAGGTACAAGATGAAATCCAGGTTACAATTATTTTTCCAGAGAGACTGTGAATATTCATAATTCTTTTAACAAGCCATCCAGTCTAAAAGACTTGGGATAGACAAATGGATGACATCGTTTTCTCGGTTCATCATAGTGATGAGGGTATCCCATTGTTGATAAAATCAAGTGAAGAACAACATTTCCCACGTTTAAACAAAATTAGATTTATATTTTCCTGTTGCGATTTTTTGTGTAGGAAGATTTCCATTGTACTTTCTATGGAATGAATGAATAATCGGTTCCCCGTGAACTTTACTCTTTTGTCCTGTTACACCTTATTTATGCAACACAACGGTGATAGAGAACTGGCAATCAGCATCTGGCGAAGATACGGGACTCACAGAAAAAAAAAGTTGTTCAGGGTAATGGCACAAAGCCTTCTTTTGCTACCAGTTTCTGTCCTTCAGGACTGAGGATATAGGTAATATAGTCTTTTACAAGACCTGATGGCTGTCCGTTGGTGATCATCAGAAGGGACCGGGAAATCGGGTATGTCTTATCCAGGACGGTTTTTACGGATGGCTCGATGGGAGTCCCGTTGACGGTGATTTTTAATGCTTTCACGGTTGGGTCGATATACCCGAGCCCCACATAGCCTACTGCTCCAGGGGTCTGGGCCACACTCTGCTGGATTGCACCATTTGAATTCTTCTCGAACTGGGTCTTGACATAATTGGTCTTGTTCATTACGGTATCGGTGAAGAAGGTTCGGGTACCTGATGCACTGTCACGACCAATCACGACGATTGCCATATCCTTGCCACCGACATCTTTCCAGTTCGTAACTTTTCCATTATAGATATCGCGGATCTGTGGAATAGTCAGGGAATTGACCGGGTTGTTATTCGGGTTGACAATGACTGCGATACCGTCAAGCGAAACCGGTGTAACGACAAAGTTCGGGTATTTTGTCATTTCGTCTTTTGTTATGTCTCTTGAAGACATCCCGATATCGACAAGCTTGTCACCGATCTGCTGGACTCCAACACCGGATCCACCACCGGATACCTGGATATTGGTTTCTGGGTTGGCGGCCATGAATGCATCTGCAGCATCCTGTGCAATGGGGAGTACTGTCGTAGAACCTGAGACCTTAATTGTCTTACTTCCCGGTGTGGCTGAGGTTGCCTGGGGAGTACCGGCTCCGGTTGAGGTAACCTGGGGTGCAACCTGTGTTGCGACCTGAGTCTGTGCCGTAACGGGTACGGTAGTAGCCTGTGTTGTCGGGGTCTTTCCGGCCGCGTTATTTACGCAACCAGTTGAAAAGACCATGAACATGAGCAGCACTGCAATGACCAGTCCTGCAATTCCAAATTTCTTAAGATCATTTACCATAGTGGTCTTATTACAATTGACCACTAGATATATACTAATTCCCGACATAAAATATATTAGTATATATTTACTATATAGTTTATTGAGAAACATGTTCTTTAATAATCAGAATCAAAATATCTAAATCTCTTTTAAAAACAAAATTAATCACTTATTCACGATTTTTATAATTTTAAAAACAGTCATGACCCGAATACGGAGTACCCGGACTTTTTAATTACCTGAAATAGGCTAATGAGCTGAATGTTCTATCACACGGATGGAAATCCATGTACCCTACCAAGTACTATGACCATTATGTGCCGGATACTCCTCATCTAATCTATTGGTGTTATTAGATATATATTTAATCGCCACATAATATATATTACTCTATTAACTCTATATTTATATACGCTGTCATGTGACCAAGATTTTTTAGGGATAAAGTAAAAAGAAAAAAACCTTCGTAACATTTGTAATTGTTAATGAGAATTAGCAGAGGACGCTCTCCCACTTGTGAGAAGGAATAGGGAAAACTGGAAAAGAAATAGGGAAAACTGGAAAAGAAATAGGGAAACAATCCAAAGATTATCTGAACTGTTGAACCAGCCATGCTTTAATCTGTTCCCGGAGCTCCCTGAATTCCTCCATAATCACTTCTTCAGGCAGGCCAACCTCATTGGGAGGCGAAAAATTATGGTGGAGAACACGGTCGCCCTTCGGTAGGCAATGAATGCAAGCTTCTTTTCCATGGTCGCAGAGGGTCACCACCACATCAAAGGTCCGTCCTTTGAATTCGTTTATGGATTTTGAACGCTGGAAAGATATATCAATCCCGATCTCCTTCATCACCCTGGCCACATAGGGGCTCACTCCGCCACTTGCAACGCCCGCGCTGTAGACCTCATATCGATTACCATATACATGTCGCATGAGGCCTTCTGCTATCTGCGATCGTTCGGAGTTATAACTACAGAGAAAAATAATACTTTTTTTATTCTGTTCTACAGCCGGCATATTTTCTCTCTTTTATTGGTGAATATTATTTTATCTCGGTCCGCTCACCGGTGACCATGTAATGAATTTTCTCTGCCATTTTGCAGGCATGGTCCCCGCTCCGTTCAAGGAAACGGGAGATCATCACGTAGTGGGTGCACCGGGTGATAGTACGTGGGTCTTCCATCATGTAGGTCAGGCATTCACGGAATATCGAGGTTCTGAGTGAGTCAACCACATCATCGCGTTTGGACATATCCTCGATGGTATTAAGATTTTCCTGCTCATAAGCGAGGGTCGCATCGTCGATCATCCCTACCACCAGTTCGGACATATGTGGGATACTGATAAAATTTCCTGTCGTATCCGTGTCAGCCAGATGCCTCGTTGCATTCGCAATGTCTTTTCCATAACGCCCGATCCGCTCACTCGACTGGACTATCATGAGTGAACATACCAGCGTCCGGAGATCTCGGGCAACCGGCTGGTAGAGGGCTATCATGGTGAAAATCCGGTCTTCCAGTGAATCGTGCTGCTCCTGGAGGGTGACCTTTCTCCCTTTAACTCCCCGGGCCATCTCCAGATCCTGCAATTGCAGCGCAATCATCGAATCGTTTAACATAGTTCTTCCGAAGCGGGCCATGTTGACCACGTCACATTTGAGGTTTAAGATTTCATCATGAAATTTATCTGCCATCAGGATCACCTATCCAAATCTTCCGGTAATGTAATTTTCAGTAAGCGTTTCACGGGGAGCCTCGAAAATCTGGCGGGTTGTCCCGAATTCAGCAAGTTCGCCCATATACATGAATCCTGTATAGTCGCTCACACGTGATGCCTGTTGCATGTTATGGGTTACGATCACAACACAGTATTCGGTCTTTAATTCTTCAATCAGGTTTTCAATTTTTGCGGTGGCGATCGGATCAAGTGCTGAACAAGGCTCGTCCATCAGGATCACTTCGGGCTCTACCGCGAGGGTACGGGCAATACAAAGCCGTTGTTGTTGCCCACCTGAAAGGCCCATCGCCGAATCGTGAAGCCGGTCTTTCACTTCGTCCCACAACGCGGCCCTCTTAAGACTTTTTTCAACAATCGCATCCAGTTGCTTGCGCTCTTTTATACCATGGACGCGGGGACCATAGGAGACGTTCTCGTATATCGACTTCGGGAAGGGATTTGGCCGCTGGAATACCATGCCAATTTTCCGCCTGATATCGACGGGGTCAACATCGCTTGCATAAATATTTTTGGAATGGAAATTCACGGTCCCTTGGATCCGGCAGGTATCAACAAGGTCATTCATGCGGTTTAAACACCTGATCAGGGTGGATTTTCCACAACCAGAAGGCCCGATCAGGGCGGTAACCTGGCGGTCCGGCATCCCTATTGTGACATCGCGGAGGGCCAGCGAATCTCCATACCAGAGGTTTACATGGTCTACCTGGATTATTTCTTTACATTCTGTCATGTGAATCACCATCTGATTTTCATATGGTAGTGTCGTCTTACGATAATCGCAGCAAGATAGAGCCCGATAACAAGTACCAGGAGCACCAGTGCAGTCCCATACTGGTTTTGTGAAGCACCCGGGACATTTGTGGAAAGAATATAGAGGTGGTATGGAAGGGCCATCACCGGCTCTAATTCAGACGATGGGAGTGTCCTTGTGGAAAATACTACAGCAGTAAAAAGGATCGGGGCGGTCTCACCGGCAGCCCTGCCAATCGAAAGGATGGTTCCGGTAATAATACCCGGGACTGCTGGTGGCAATACCACACTCCTCACGGTCTGCCATTTTGTTGCACCAAGTGCGAGGCTTCCTTCCCGAACTGACATGGGTACATTTTTCAGAGATTCCTCCGCAGTCCTAATCATCGTCGGGAGGACCATCAGTGCCAGTGTCACCTGCCCGGCGAGCAGTGAAACCCCGAATTTAAGATACAGGACAAGAAATGCGAAACCGAACAGTCCGAAGACGATCGAGGGGGTGCCGTTTAAGAGATCGACACCCGTCCTGATCGACCGGGTGATCCTGCTTTCACGGGTATATTCGTTGAGATAAATGGCAGCACCAATACCAAGAGGTAACGCGACAAGGATCGCACCGATGACAAGGTACAATGTGCCGATAATTGCAGGTGCGATACCACCACCCCGTCCAAGATTTGTGGGAGGGGAGGTTAAAAATCCCCAGCTGATGGCTGGAAGGCCATTGATAACGATATCGGCAATGATACAACCAAGGACGAACAATACCACCCCGATTGCGATCCAGAGAAGGGCAAATGCACCCTTTTGCAACTGACATGGGTTACATTTCTGCCTTATCACATACCAAAGGAGCATTGCGAGGATACAGACCAGCCCTGCAATAAATCCTGCTGCAACAAAGACAAACAGGAGAGCAATTGCAGCCATCGCATAAACACCATAACGTTTCAGGGCATCTGAAGTTTCGTAGGATAAATACCTGCGGACACTGGAACCGACACCGGTCTGTCCTGCCTTGATCTTGCCGAGGATTTTGTAGGCAGTAAGGTTGATTATCAGCGTAATAATGAGTAGAACGACTGCGATACCAAAAAGGGCACTATAATGAAGGCTGCCTACAGAAACTTCCCCCATCTCGATACCAAGCGTTGCGGTTAAGGTTCTGACGGGGGAAAGGACATCCCAGATGGGAGACGGAATCACTGCGGCATTTCCGGTGACCATCAGAACTGCCATCGTTTCCCCGATCGCTCTGCCAATCCCGAGGATTATTGCGGCAGTTATCCCAGAAAGTGCTGCTGGCACAACAACCCTGCTGATCGTCTGCCATTTAGTTGCACCTGTTGCAAGGGAGCCTTCCCGGAATTCCTTGGGGACGGAACTGATGGCATCCTCTGACACACTGACAATGGTCGGGAGTGCCATAATCCCGAGGAGAATTGACCCGGCAAGCCAGCATTCCCCACTTGGGACATTAAACGATACGCGGAGCAGCTCTGTAAGGATGACCAGACCAAAAAAACCAAATACGACTGATGGTATTCCGGCTAATAGTTCAACGGCGGGCTTAACGATTGCCTTGACATTTTTATGGGCCAGTTCACTGATGTAGATCGCACTCGCAACACCGAGGGGGATGGCGATGAGCATGGCAAGTGCCATAACGAGAAGGGTATCGATAATGAGGGGGAAAATGCCGTAGAGTGACGGATAACCAGTGGGGTTCCAGGTGGTCCCGAACAGGAAATCCGGGAGTCCAATGGTTGAAAACGCCGGGTACCCATTATAGAGCAGGAATATGAGGATAAAAAAAACAATTACAACTGCAAAAACAGCACAGGTAAACCAGAGTGAGCTTATCAGGGCTTCTTTAAAATTCCGTGCGGCGGGTTTGAACCCCTTATGCGGTAAAGATACTGAATCATCAGACACCCCTACCACCCGTTCCCTGACTCATCATTCTGTAACAAAAATTCAATAACCCACATATGCGGCACCGAGTTCTAATAGACACTAGGGGTGGTTGTTATATACCTTTTTTCGATGTAAAATATAGGTGGATATATACACTCTATAGAAGAATAGGGCGAGAGAAACCAATGGATAGTTTCCCTGATCCAGGTGGGAGTATCCGGTGTAATTCTTGGTGATAAGTCCCTGAAGGTATTGGCAGCTGATCTCTATGGATTAAAAAAACCGGGTTCCAGGATCAATTTCTGTAATTTCCTCTGGTATTTCAAAACGTTCCGGGGCTCACCTGAGTCGATGAATGGCCCGATGGTGATTATATCACATCGCTTGTATTCC
>CAIJED010000213.1 GCA_903819595.1 uncultured Methanomicrobiales archaeon
CAAATCCTGGTCAAGTACCGTGACATCCGGGAACCTGCTCCAGCCGTGTTCAATGGAAACCTCATTAGTATCCTCGTATGGGACCTCCATGTAATCGACTGATCCGCCAGAGCCACCGGCGGTCAAAAGGTTTATATATTTGTATGTGCCATCCATCTTTATCCCCCTAATCCTTCACCTGGCAGTGGCAATGTTCCAAGAACCGGATCAAAAAATGTTTTAAAATACTGGAACGATATATAGTTCATCCCACCAAGTGAGGCGCCCATAACTACTACTTTACCATCCTTGCGTATTTTAAGTACTCCCGGAGTCTGACTACCATTATCAAAGGTGGCTGTAAGATCACCGGTGGGCCTGTGTCCGGATGGAATGGTGAATATATGCCCGTCTTCAACCGTAGCGTTAAATGCAGCAAGTATCTGGTAAAATCCCAGAACGTTCTTGCTCAGCCATGCAGTTGCAAGAGCTGTCTGATGTGTGAATCCAGTCAGATAAATCAGCGAGCAAACACTTGTCAGGTTAGTCTGCAGATTGCTTAAGATTGAATCGGCAAGTTTCGTAATCATAGGGATATCGTCGAATACCAACGATCCTTGTGGAACGACGCTGCCATAGGTGATCACCCCGCGCCTGAGTTCCCACACATCATGAAGCGTAGTATCCTTGAACTCCCTTTGCTCAGTGGTTGTAGATTCGAGGGTAAAGATCAGCATGCCATCACCGTCGTTATGAACCTGAGATTCGGGAACGAAAATGATCTCTTCACCATCGAAGTAATAACCTTCAGTGATGTTATAGACATCATCAACGAGCGTAACCGCTAAGCCGGATACGATGAACCCGGTTTTGGCTGGTAAAAGACCATTTAATATTGCTGATAACAATGATTTCTCAACGTTTTGGATCAATTCCCAGTCTTTTGACCGTAAGGGCTGTGACCCTCCTAAACTTCTTACTATGTCCATATCAAATCAATTCTATAATGAAAGTTTTCCCTGCCAGTTTAAAATACTGGACAATTGCGGCAATTACATTGCATTCCGATTCCAGACTGCTTGGTACCCTGACGACGAAATCGATGGCAGCTACATCATTATCATTCCATACGTAGTTATCTGGCTCCAGCATGAAGAAGTCAACTTCTCCTTCAGGTGGCTGATCTCTCCAGACCCAGGGACCAAGAGCGAAGCCATCAACAATTTCAATAGTAGTGACATTGTATTTGTCATTGAGATATTTCTCCAGGTAACCTACCTGGGGAGTCATCTTTGCAATACGATCTTCAGTTTCCCAATATTGATTAAGCTCCTCTAAGATGCCATATAACCCGGATACAAAAACCATCGTCCAGGCTATGAACCTTTCAACCCTCTTAGCATGTGGCAGAAGAATGCGGGCTACCTTATATAATGAGAATTCTATCATCCTATGGTTACAGGGACCTCTACTGCGTCGATATATTGATAAATACTAAACTGCGAAATAGTAATGTAGCCGGACACGGTATCCGAAGACATTGCGATTTCTGTATAAACACCCCCGTTTGGCTTCAGATATGCATGTTTGCAACGTGCATCCACAACACCTTCAATTGCCTGTACCGCGTCGATAAGTTTTGATATCATAACCACGCCGTCGAATTCAAGGTTATTGGCAAAGTGGTTAAGGGCATCTTTAATCGGGAAAGAAGCTGAATTGCGTACCATCGAATTGTCTTCATTAAGTACGAGCCGGTCGCGAACAATGGTGATATCGATTTTAAGATTATCGGCTGCCATGTTAACGAACTCGAGTTTGACTCCGGCATCTTTCCATTTTGCCCAAAACGCCTTGAATGCATTAAATTGCTGGGTATTGAGCGGATGCTTGACGC
>CAIJED010000214.1 GCA_903819595.1 uncultured Methanomicrobiales archaeon
ATCAACCAGAACTCCATCGTCCTGAAGATGACCTACGGAAGCGTTTCATTCCTGTTCATGGGTGATGCCAATGCCGACGCAGAAAGTAAAATTGCCAATAGCGGAACGAATCTTCAGGCCGATATCCTCAAGGTCGGGCACCACGGCAGCGCCACATCTACCAGCTCAGCATTCCTAACCAAAGTACATCCGAAGATCAGCGTCATCGAAGTGGGGCCGGGAATTCCTATGGTCACCCGACATCAGCGACACTAGGTCGCCTGGCCCAGGTGGGATCTGCGGTGTATCGCACCGACCTGAATGGCGATGTAACGGTGACAACCGACGGCACGACATACGATGTCAAAACAAGCCAACTAGTGTAGGGCTCTGCGAAAACGGTTACCACGCAGCAGGCGGGGAGTTCGCAGAGCCTTGTAAAACCGGCAGTGGTGGGGTCACGGAATTTCTATGCAAAAAGGTATCTAGTATCAGGCATACAAGAGGAGTGTAATGGCCACGCCACTCCGTGTTCTCTACGTTGATGACGAACCCGACCTGCTCGACGTTGGCAAGTTGTTCTTAGAGGATTCAGAAAATTTCACCGTCACAACCGCACTGAGCGCAACCGATGGAATCCATCTGCTCGAACACGAAAAGTTAGATGCCATTGTCTCCGATTACCAGATGCCGGGGATGGACGGCATCCAGTTCCTTATTGAAGTGCGGGCCCGCTTCGGGCAGATACCATTCATCCTGTTTACGGGAAAGGGGAGGGAAGAAGTCGTCATCCAGGCGATCAACAGCGGAGCGGACTTCTACCTCCAGAAAGGCGGTAATCCCAGCGCGCAGTTTGCTGAACTGATCCATAAGGTCAAGCAGGCGACATCCCGGAAAAAGGCTGAGGCGGCGCTGCGAGAGAGTGAAAAAAGGTACCATCATTACATAGATAATGCCCCCGATGGTGTTTTTATCGCTGATGAAATGGGTCGCTACCTCGAAGTCAATCCTGCTGCCTGCAGGATTACCGGGTACGAAAATGAAAAACTTTTATCTATGCATAGACCGGATTTGCTGGCGCCCGAATCCCTTGAAGCGGGTGCAAAGAACTTCAAAGAAGTTATTGAATCAGGTCATGCATGTAGTGAACTACTATTCCGGCATAAGGATGGCTCGCTGCGGCACTGGCTGGTTGACGCTGTCAGACTGTCGCCCACTCGCGTTTTAGGATTTACGAAGGATATCACCACGCGTAAACTGGTGGAAGAGGCGCTCCGTACAAGCGAGGGGCAAAAAACCGCAGTCCTTGACGGCATTACAACAAACATTGCTTTTGTAGATAAGGATTTGAAGATCCTCTGGGCGAACCGGTTCGCCGCAGAATCGGTTAATAAATCGCCAGCCGAAATGGTTGGCCACACCTGTCACGCCCTATGGGCAGATCCGGCCAGGCCCTGTGAAAACTGCCCGACATTAAAGGTTTTTGAGACAAAACATTCGGAACATATCATTCAGCACACCCCCGACGGAAGGGTTTGGGACGAGAGGGGCGAGCCGGTATTTGATGAAAATGGGAATTTAATCGGTGTTGTTGAAATCGCTCAGGATATCACCGAGCGCCAGAGGATGGAAGAAGTCCTCAAACAGAGTGAGAAGAAGTACCGGACACTTTTTGAAGGGGCACTGAATCCGATACTGATTGCGGATGAAGAAGGTAGATATGTCGATGCAAATGCAGCAGCCCTTGTGTTCCTCGAGACAGAAAAGGAGGAGTTTATACGAAAAACAGTCTGGGATTATTCACCGCAACGGTTGATTGAAGAACAGAAACATGAACACAGCGCCTTTACCGAGCCCCGTACCCTTGAGACCGTATACTCTGTACATGGAAAGGAAAAAACATTGATCTTGAATGTTCTTCCCGTGGATATGCTGGGCAAGAAATACGTCATCGGTATCGGACAGGATATCACCGAACGCAAGAAGATGGAAGAGGCACACCGGGAGAGCGAAGAAAAATTCAGATTAATTACAGAAACAATCGATGAAGCCTTTTGGATGGCTGATGTGGAAATCGGAAAGATTTTTTACGTCAGCCCAAGTTTCGAGCGTATTTGGGGACTTTCCCGGGAGATCCTTTATAAAAACCCGCGGTCTTTTTTGGATGCAGTTCATAAGGAGGACCGGGAGCGTGTGCTGGCTGAGCTCGAAATCGAGAAAACCGGACAGCCGTTCGACCATGAGTACCGCATTGTCCAGCCTGATGGAAATATCCGGAATATCTGGGACCGTGGATTCCCCATACGGGATGAAAAGGGGCAGATTTCTATCTATGTGGGAGTCGCGACGGATATCACAGAGAGAAAACGGGCGGAAGATGCGCTGCAACTAAAGGATTTTGCAATCGAATCGTCAATAAACGCGATCGCCATCGCAGATCTGTCGGGTAACCTGACCGACGTCAACCCGGCATTCCTCTCTATATGGGGGTACGAACATCGGCAGGAAGTAATCGGGCGATCAGTGCTATCCTTTTGGAAGGTGCCGAACGATGCGCAACAGGTTGTTGATGGAATACAGGCGCAGGGAACCTGGTCGGGTGAGATGACGGGGCAAAGAAAAGATTGCACACCGATACCGGTCCAATTGTCGGCAAACCTGATCCGTGATGTTGCCGGTACGCCTGTCGCCATGATGGGATCATTTATCGACATCACCGAACGCAGGTGGGCAGAAGAGAAGAACCGTGAACGGCTGGAGACACTGCTGCGGCTTTCGGAGATGGGGTCAGCCAGTGACCAGGAACTTATGGACTATGTTCTCGATGCCGGATGCCGACTCACGAACAGTTCGCTTGCTTTCATCGGGGTGATGTCACAAGACGAGACCGTATTTGACATCACATCATGGTCAAAATCCGCAATGAAGGACTGTTACGTTGCCGCATCCCCGATCCATTTTCCTATCGATAAAGCGGGCATCTGGGCTGAAGCAGTAAGACAACGAAAGCCTTTCATTGTGAACAACTACCCTGCACCGCAGATGGGGAAAATTGGTCTTCCCCCGGGACATGTTCCCATCACCCGTTTTACTTCATTGCCGATCTTTGACGGGCAGCGGATCGTGATGGTCTCTGCTGTGGCCAACAAGGAAACTAACTATTCCGACCTGGATGTCTATAACCTCACCCTTCTGATGCATGGCGTCTGGAATCATATAACGAAGCGTTCTGCGGAGTCTGCATTCCGCCAGCTGAGTGCGGATCACAAGGTAATCATTGACAATGCACCGGCAATGGTCTGGTACAAGGATACGAAGAATAATTTCATCCGGGTCAACCCGGCAGGTGCTCAGGCGTTTGGTCTGTCAAGCGAAGAAATTGAAGGGAAAAGTACCTATGATCTCTTCCCTGACTTTGCAGAAAATTATTACCATGATGATCTGGATGTAATCAATTCAGGCAAACCCCGGTTGGGCATCATCGAGCCCATGACCACTGCCAGCGGAGAGCGTCGCTGGGTGCAGACTGATAAGATCCCGCTCAGGGATGAACAGGGGACCATCACCGGTATACTAGTGTTTTCCGTAGATATCACCGACCGGAAACGTGCAGAAGAAGCACTGCAAGAGAGTGAAACAAAACACCGGGCCTTATTTGAATCCATTGCTGACACAGTATTTTTAATTGACCAGAAGACCGGTAACATCCTCGATGTAAACCCGGCGGCGAGCCGGCAATATGGGTTTGACCACGACGAGTTTATCCTTATGAATGCTGCGGAAGTGTCTGCCGAACCAGAACAAACAATCAGAGCCATAAATAGACCTGTGGGGATTATTCCCTTACGGTATCATCACCGCAAGGATGGCAGCATCTTTCCGGTAGAACTTACGGCAAGTACGTTTGAACTGCAGGGAAAAACCATTATCATAGCCACGGCCCGGGACATCACCGAGCGCAAGCGGGCAGAAGATGCCCTCGCCCTCGCCAGCAAAAAACTCACCCTGCTTTCCGGCATCACCCGGCACGATATTCTTAACCAGCTCACTGTGTTAATTGGTCATCTGGAACTGCTGAACAGAAAGCAACCTGATCCTTCGTCCAATAAATATTTTAAGACGATATTCGGTGCTGCTGAACGAATTCAGGCAATGATTCAGTTTACCAAAACATATGAGAGTGTCGGGGTCAACGCACCCGTCTGGCAGAATACCCGCACTCTGGGGGATAGAGCTGCAAAAGACGTATTTTTGGGCAATATCAGGTTGGTAAATGATATTCCTGACAATTTCTCACTATTCGCCGACCCGCTGGTTGTAAAAGTGTTTTACAACCTGATGGATAATGCGGTACGATACGGCGGGAAGATAACGTTCATCCAGTTTTCTGCAACGGAAGTGGGGGATGATCAGGTCATTGTGTGCGAAGATGATGGCGACGGTGTCGTTGCCGAAGAGAAGGAAAAGATCTTCGAACGTGGTTTTGGGAAGAACACCGGACTTGGGTTAGCCCTTGCCCGGGAGATCCTCGACATCACCGGCATCACGATCAAGGAGACGGGAGAGCAGGGCAAGGGTGCACGGTTCGAGATGACGGTGCCGAAAGGGATGTGGCGAACAGCCGGGAAGGGGGACTGAATGGTAGCAAAAGGAAAAAAGTTGAAAGCATACGGATTTTTTTGCATGTCCATCCCGGGGTGTCTATCTGTATACCCCGAAAGGCGAAATAATTTATAATCAGATTGTTTCCTTCAGAAGGATCTGTCAGGTACGTCTACCTCATTGAGATCAACAACCATTTCGACCGTATCGGCGCTCTCTGTGATCTCCCTAAATCCCCCATATGTTTTATAAAAGTTCAGTGTACCGTCATTTTTTATCGCGTTAACCTTGATGAACCTGCACCCAACGAACGGGCATAATCTAAAAACAGTTGCAAAAACGTATTTGAGCATATGGCTCCCGATACCCATCCTACGATAATCTTCATGAGTTGCTTTCCGTGCAAGAAGTAGTGCCGGGTACTTTTTCTCATCGTAGTGAACATTCCGATTCATATCCTTCACAGACGCAGCGGTGATACAACCCATCGCCAACGAAAAGAACCCGATAAGGTGATTTTCATAGTGGACAAGATAGGTGATTGCGATCCGGTCCTCCTGATATCGTTTTGCATTGGATTTGATAAAATCTTCAAGATCAAAGTATTCAGAACATCTGAATGATGACACGTCTGAATCCTGTGCCAACAGGGAAAAATCTAGATTTTTAAAATCTATTGGCATAATTAATCATGCCACTTTTTTGATAGTTGTCGCGCCTCTTCAATAAGTGCACGACTTTCAGGAGTAAATTGAGGAGTTGGATTCTCAAGATATTCATGGAATCTCCGTGCCTCATCCCCCTTCAGGACCGTTTCCAGCTCGATAGGTTTTGCCATATTTATTCTCCACTATGTGCCATTCTGATGCACCCTTTCTGGCACACGTTGTATACCTATCTGTTTCAATGTATGATAAAAAGTATTCTGTTGGATCCTGGAGAGAGACGGTATAATCCCAAAAAAAGTAAACAAGAAATGGGAACTATTTAGCAGGTTGATTATCTGACTGAACCGTAACTGGTATTTTAAACACGGATTTAAACCGTCGGTAAAGTACAATTCTACTGAACGGTTTTATAAAGTCAAGGCACTCAAAAGCATCTCTTCACGCACCACGTTATACCTTTATTACTGTGAACACCATTTCATCACGTACTGGCGCACTGAAATAAATTAGCCGGGATCACGCGTACGTTAGGATTATATGTGGTGTTTTTAGCGTATGAACACGGCTCTGAAAAATTAACATATCCTCGAATGCGACGTTACCATGCGGCAGGATTATTTGGGAATTCAACGCCCAAGGCACCCTACACTGGTGAAACTATGGAAAAAACAAAACCCCCACCCGCATGGATATCAGGTCAGGTCAGGTCAGGTCAGGTCAGGTCAGGTCAGGTCAGGTCAGGTCAGGTCAGGTCAGGTCAGGTCAGGTCAGGTCAGGTCAGGTCAGGTCAGGTCAGGTCAGGTCAGGTCAGGTCAGGTCAGGTCA
>CAIJED010000215.1 GCA_903819595.1 uncultured Methanomicrobiales archaeon
ATAACAACAGTTGCCGCACGGTTAGGAATTGACAATGATGAAGAAGCTTTTAAAATCATCATGGAAAAAGGTGAACAATATCTTGACAGAAAGAATCATACATACAAAACAAAGATTGATGAAAAAATCAGCCTGTTATCAAGTGGTAATTAATCAGTTGATTATCCTTTAAGAAAGGAGGGATAGAGCAATATGTTTGAAAATTATTCTGATATAGTGAGTGTGATGGAATTATGTAAAATGTTAAACATTGGTAAGAATTCAGCCTATGAATTGATAAACTCCAAAAAAATTAAATGTGTTCGTATTGGTAAGACAATAAAAATACCAAAAAAGTATGTGATTGAATATGTTTGCGGTTAAAATTTCAAAAATCTATTGTAAAACGCACTGCCCTTTGTTATTCTATTGTTAAGGTAATAAAGGGCAGATTGCAAATGAAAAGGAGGTATTAAAATGGACGGCAGTCTGCAAAAAAAAGGTGATATCTATTATGCGGTCATTAGGACATTTGATTCAAATGGAAAACCAAAGCAAAAATGGGTTAGCACTGGAAAAGTCAAAATAAAAGAAGCAAAAATAGTCTTGAATGATATTCTTTATAATGTGGAAAACGAAAGCTATAATGAACCAAACAAGCTTCTATTTACTGACTTTTTGAGCGATTGGGTAGATAATATTGCTAAAAATTCAATCGAAAAAACAACTTGGGAAAACTACAAATTAATGATTGATGTGCATATTAACCCATATTTTATAGGCTTAGCAACTCCCTTGCAAAAGCTTTCTTCTCTTCTCCTTCAAAAGTATTATCAATTTGAAATGGAACAAGGTCGCCCGATTCCGACGACGCGTTCATCAGAATTTGCGAGTTTCTCGATATTCAGCTCGTAGGTGCCGGGAGCGATAATCCTGATACTTTCAACCCTCTGATGGGTCTCCGGTTTCACACCAGGTTCCGGATTCACGACCAGTACCTGGTCCGGGGCCTCTTTTACCAAGTCCCCGACGGACCGCTCCTGCATGATATCTTTATTCCTGTCATTTTCCCCGATGTAGAGGAATTTTCTGCCCCCACAACTTTCACACCCGCGCAGGATAGCCGGAGACGCGTCCTTGTAGTCTCGTCCGCACTGCACACACTTATGGGGCATAGTACCAGTTACCGTGTTGATATCCAGGCGCTAATCTGGTCTTTATCCTTCTTAATCATTTTCAACTGGTTTGCAGGCCCGATCACGGTGAGTCTCGTTGCGGCGGACTGCCTGCCGATGAGCCTTGAGAGGAATGAGTTATCGTCGCGTGACGGGTATGTTTCCATCTCGATGCCATTGAAATCATCAGGAAGGATCTCGTTCATGGTCATCTCGATGAGCTTGCTCTGTTCATCAGGTTCAAGTCCTTTTTCCAGAATTACGATTGTTCCCTGTCTCACTTTGTCCAGTATTAAGTGAATTTTCTCCATCGACGTCATATTTCCAAGACTATCCTGAGAGATTAGGTCGATTTGCACCCCCTGTAACATTTTTGATCACCTGAACGAATGCACCATCTGTTCATAGAGGTCTTCAATATTCTTACCTTCAGTGCAGGAAATCGGGACCACCGGGTGCTGAGGAAATGCGCTCCTGATCTTCTGGGTGGCCGCATCCGGGAGATCGATTTTATTGGCCGCAATGATGACCGGGAGTTTCCTGCTCTCGATGATCCCAATCATCATAATGTTCACCTGGGCGAAAGGGTCTGAAGTGGCATCGAGCATATAGACTACACCGTCAATGTCCTCGCGGAGCCAGTGCATCGCTTCGGCGACACCCTCTGTGGCCTCCCTGGCCCGTGTGATCGCCTCTTCCTTGTCCAGGCCGTACTCGATAAATTCCTTATAATCAATTTTTGTCGTCACTCCTGGTGTATCGACAATATCAATGGTGATGGTGTGGCCGTTCGTACCTGAAATGGTGATGTCCTGTTTCCGATGGGCTCTCCGGGTTTCATGGGGGATTTCACTTACGGCTCCTACGGCATCCCCGGCCCAGTCACGGGTTATCCGGTTGGCAAGCGTTGTTTTTCCTGCATTGGGGGGACCATAGATCCCAATCCGCGAGCGTTTTTTCTTAAAAAAAGTCGAAAGGAACCTCGAAAAACTACTTTTTGTCTGGACAAAAATATCCATCAAACACCTCGCTCTGATGCGGCCATTTGTATCATCACGATAAACCTTGTGAAGAGATCAGTGGCGCTGCATATTATCATATGCAATACTCCCATTTTTATTTTTTTTAATGGATTGGAAACCCCCGAATTCCTGCAGGGAAGTATATATACACCAATTTCTTTATATCGGAGTCTTACAGTAATGGTAAACTGTAGCATCATAGGGAGGTGAACTCTTGAAGAATGAAAAAGACCAGATCCATTTCGAGACCCGTATCCCGTTAAACGAGATCATGCAGAGTAATCCCACAACGATTGGGTACGAAGCGACGGTAGCGGAAGCTGCAGCCTCAATGTGCAGGGACGAAGTGGGCAGTTGCATTGTTCTCAAAAATAACCGGCCGATTGGCATGGTCACTGAGGAGGATATTAACTGCAAGGTCGTGGCGAAGGACAAGAGACCCGGTACTGTTAAGGTCGGCGAGATCATGAGCACCCCGCTGATCACGGTATCGGTAGAAAAGACCGTTGGAGATGCGGCTCATATGATGATCAAGCACCGGGTCAGGAGATTACCAGTTGTCGATGACAATAATGGGGTAATTGGTATTGTGACGGTGCGGGATCTTCTCACGGTATCTACAGAGATTAACGAGCTGATGGCAGACCTTATTGAAGTGAACCGTGTTGAAGAAGTTGAGATCGGTATGTGTGACCGTTGTGGTAAGATGTCAGATGAATTAAAAAGGACCGATAACCTGAACCTCTGTTCATCCTGCAGAGAGGAGGAATTCCTCTAATGAAAATGGTTGCAGACTTCATGGTTGAAGTGCCGCTAATCAGACAGGACGATACGGTGACCAGGGCCCGCCAGATCTTAAGGGATGATCTCTTTCGGGAGATATACATCCATGACGGGAAGAAAAAGCTCCTCGGGTATATTGATATCAGCGACGTACTACAGATCAGGTCGACGAAATCAAATGTAACGGTTGAAGGGTTTATGAAAGAACCTGCAACGGTTCTGGAAAATACGACAATTGAACAGGCAGTACAGTCAATCCGGGAATTCCGGACTGACAGTGCTGCAGTGACTGATGAAAGGCGATATATTATCGGGGGTGTGATTATTTCAGACCTGTTCCCGATTATCATCACACGTCATGAACTCAGGGGATTTGCGGGAGATTATATGACGAAAAAAGTAGTTTCCTGTGCGCCGGAGGACCCGGTCCAGAAAGTCTATAACCTCATTATTGAGAGTGGGTTTTCCGCATTTCCTGTAATAAAGAAGGGTGTGTGTCTCGGCATAATCTCAAGAAGAGACCTTCTCAAGGCAGGGAGAGTCCGCAGTGTCCTCGAGAATCATACGTCAATACCGATCGAGACCCTGATGACTAAAACCGTCATCTCCGTCTCTCCTGATGATGCGGTTCAGTCAGCGGCGGCACTGATGGTACGATATGATATCAGCCGCGTACCGGTCCTTGAATCGACCCGCGTTGTAGGGATACTGGACCGGCATGACGTCATGAAGGCGCTGGTGCTGGTCTGACGCATCGCGAATATCATTATAACTTCATAAACCGGGAATTTTCAGTCAGTAAAAAGATGAGGTAGTGAAACGATGCACCATGATCGTTCGATAAAACCGGCCAGTAAGTCTGTCAGAATGCCAGGGAATCTCGACCGGGGTCCGGTAGAATTTAAGTCCCATATTGCTTCGCACGACGGGGAAATCATGGCGATTGCAACAAGGGATGTCGTATCGGTTCAGCCGAGCATGAGCATCATTGCGGCGGTTGAAACAATGACCCGGTGTGGTTTCCGGCGCTTACCGGTAATTGATGCAGGAAGTCGGAAACTCCGCGGAATCGTTACATCTGGAGATATTATTAACTTTCTTGGAGGTGGGGACAAATACAACCTTGTTAAGGTAAAACATGGTGGGAATCTCCTTGCGGCGATCAACGAGAGTATCCGCACGATTATGACGCCGAAGATGACAACACTTCCCGAATCGTCAACGATTGCCCAGGCAGTCGATATCATCATCAGCAGGATGGTGGGGGGGATACCAATTGTTGGTCATGATGATACCATGGAGGGGATCATTACAGAACGTGATGTCATGAAGACACTTGCACACGAGAGGACTGACCTCTGCGTGGAGGATATCATGAGCACGTCATTACGGGTCACTTCGCCGGATGCCCTGATCGGGGCGGTAACGAGGGATATGACCCGGCACCGGTACCGGAGACTTCCGGTAGTAACCGACGATGTGCTCTACGGGATTATCACCACAACTGATATCGTACGGTACATCGGGGATCGGAAGGTATTTTCGGGCATGAAGACGGGTGATGTGGAAGAAGTGATGTCCTTGCCGGTGAGAGATCTCATTTCGGGAAAACTCTTTACCACGGTACCGGAACGGAACGTGAATGATGTGGCCCGTGAAATGTTTGAACGGAATGTGGGTGCACTGCCGGTCATCGAAGACGCAAAACTGATCGGTCTTGTTACAGAATTTGACCTTGTAAAAGCATTTGCACAGGGGAGACCGGGATGATTGCATCGGATATTATGACGGGGCCGGTCCATGTAGTCGGACCGTCAGAGAATATTGCCCATGCAAGAAACCTGATGCTGAAGCACAAAATATCCCGTTTGCCGGTGATGCAGGAGTCCGACCTTATCGGTATCATCACAAAGAAAGACATCGGTTACAGACTGCGGCACACCGAACCTGTCTGGAGGCGGAGACCCATTGACATGGTACCGGTGGAACTGCTGATGACACCCGACCCCTGTTCGGTAACACCCAAAGATACGGTGAAGGCAATTGCAGGCCTGATGGTCACCCATGATTTCGGTGGTCTTCCGGTTGTTGAAGGTCGTGACATTGTAGGTATTGTAACGAAATCAGACCTGTTCAGGTCGTCATTTCTTGTAAGCCTGCCACTCGAGGCAGGCGATCTGATGGAAGATGCAATTACCATCAGCCGGTACCACTCACTTGATCATATCGTGAACCTGATGATCGAACGGGACAATAAACTCGTGGTCGTCAATAACGGCGGTTCTATCGCAGGGATCATCACCGAAAGTAACCTGGCTTTTTACAAGTCTACGAATGATAAGAGTGGTGACATGCTCAACAAGGACATTACAAGGCTCAGAAAGGAAGAATCTGCAGGGAGGAAATATTTCCGGGATGTCATTTCTGTATCGGCGGTGGCTGAAGATGTGATGACCGGGCCGGTGATAACGATACACACAAACGAACGGGTTGGTGAGGCGGTTCTGCTGATGCGTAAGATGCATGTAAACAGTCTCGTTGTGGTTGAAGGGGACGAAATCAAAGGAATCCTTAAAAGAGATGATATCATAAAGGAAGTGGCAAAATGAGCGAAGAGTTATTTATCCGGGACATCATGTCAAAGCCCGTGACGATTGCGAAATCTGCAGCCATCACAGAAGCCCTTGACAAAATGCTCACTGAAGCGGTTGACCCACTGATTGTGGTAAATAATGGTTCAGTGGTCGGGACAATTTCAAGGAGGACAATCGCGGAGACGCTCGGGAGCAAGAAGAACTCCGGAATGTCTCCCTCTTCCATTCACGTATCAAACTCGATGGAAGAAGATTTTACGACCGTATATCCTGACCAGGACCTTGAGATATTGGTCCCGCTTCTCCAGCATTACAAACTTGTTGTGGTCTATGACGAGGATCACCGGTTGATTGGCCAGGTCAATGCCCAGGATCTGCTGAAAGCATACAGGCCCGAGGGCAGTGTGAAAGAAATGATGGAACCTGCCTGTACCATCGATTCAGAAGAGCGTGTGGTTCACATGCGGCGGAGGATGCTTGATGACAGCATCCACCGGTTCGTCGTGACTGAAAATAATAATATCGTCGGTATTGTCACAGAAACTGACGTGGCTAAGGCGATGAGGGACTTCCGGAAGATGGTGGAGGGTCGTCACCAGGACCACCGTATCCGGAACCTCCTTGTGAAGGACATCATGACGTCACCGGTCATCAGTGTGACAGGAGACAAAAAGATCTCGGGAGTGATCGATACGATGGTCCAGAAGAATATCAGCGCAATTCCCGTGGTTGATAATAACAGCCTGACCGGCATGGTGACAAGAAATTCTCTGATCAGGGCATTATAACCAGATCAGAAGAATTATCTTCTTTTTTAGAGTCTTGTTGAATTTCATTGTGTGGATGGCCGCACAAACGGAACTCCATTGGCAGCTTTCTGCCATTGGGTGAAACTGGTATTTTCTGGTCATTGAAATTCAAAAATCCCACTGATATTTTTGAATTATCCGTGTGACAAATCATTATATCAAATCCCAGCCAA
>CAIJED010000216.1 GCA_903819595.1 uncultured Methanomicrobiales archaeon
CGATATCCGATCATCAACCCTCGCAGCGGTAATGGCTATTAGGAATTCAGGATTTGATGCGTACCAGGGGAGGAAACCTGTGGTAATTGGAAATCACCTGAATTTTTTCATACGGAATTATGGGTGACGACCGCTTACGAATGGAACCGCATGATGTTTCCATTGATATGCCTGCCATTTTTCCCTTCTCCCCTGTCAGTTGTGCGGGGAACAAAGCCATTTTTCCATAAAATTTAAGGCGTAAAATGGATGATCCCTGCCTGAAATGTAATAAATTTGGAGAGGGATGTTTCCTAACCGGAAATCAAAAAAAAATGTTAACTGGATTTGTCGCCGGTCCGGTTCAGATTTCAATCGTCTCGCCTGGTGAAAGGACCGCGACCTTCATGTCAGTCGTCCGTTCAATAGCAAATTTGAACTGTGAAGGGTCCTGGGCGATCACGGGCCAGGTATTGTAATGGACCGGGATAACCAGTGGTGCCCCGATATACTGGGCGGCCATCATCGCCTCATCAGGTCCCATGGTGAACCGTCCCCCGATCGGGAGAAGCGCAACATTAGGCTTGTAAAGGTCACCAATCAGTTTCATATCAGAAAATAGTGCCGTATCACCTGCATGGTAGACCTTTTTTTTGTCCATCGTGATGACATACCCGGCAGCCGCCCCCCCGTTACACCCGATACCCCCCTCCTCGAGCCACGAGGAATGAACCGCCGGGGTCATGGTGAAACGGACTCCATCCAAATCGATCGTCCCCCCGATATTCATACCCTCAACAGGGATACCTTTGACTGCCAGGTATTTTGCAATTTCATTGATTGCAACCGTCTTTTTTTTCAACCTGACCGTATGACCCATATGGTCCCGGTGACCGTGAGTGACCGCAATAATGTCACAATCGAACGTGACCTCTACCCCGTCACCAACAAAAGGGTCCACGATGACGTCTTTTGTCCCGGATAACCGTACACATGAATGTCCAAACCAGGTGAGTTTCATATCAGGTACGACATTCACACACTTTCTATGAAAACATAACCTTTTTCCCCGGGATAGCGAAACCATCAAAATCCCCGTAACGGAAACGCAATGGAAGACAATTAATCAGAGAGAACAAAAAAAAGCAGTGAGTGATCACTCTATAGATTTGAAGGGAGTTTGAATGCCCCCGGGCCGACCTGGATCAGGCTACATCGATTAATTCTGCTTCGGTGATGTCGATTGAATCGCCCAGGCTGTCTTTCGTCGCACTCCGGGTCATCTGTTCGCTGAGGTCCCGGTCTTCCATGACATCCCTGATCCGTTCAAGGTAGTGGTCAATGGTATGGTCATCCCGCTGGTCGATCACATGGCGGTATTCACGAAGAGTGGAAGGGCTTACCCCGAGTTCTTCGCTGATCTCCTTCATCGTCTTCCCGGACTCCATGAGTATTTCCATCTTCTCACGGTCAAATGGCATCTTGAAATCGAGGTCCCGGAAAAGTTTCAGGCGAACCCGCGCCCGGGCTACGGTCTTCGACAACTTTTCATCCCCAAGTTCTCTGGCGATCTCAGTATCGTTTTTTCCGAGATAGTAGGCAGAGACGAGCTTGGCGAGTTGGATCGGCTTCAGTTTGGTTTTAAAGAACCCCAAATCAAGAATTTCCCGCATTACAAGGGCGATTTCACGTTCCACTGCGTCACGGTCTCTTAAAGAACCGTGGATTTTTTTCATCGGTTCCACGATCTTTGTTTTGCTGGTAATGTTTGTGAACAATTCCAGAAGCTGAATCTTGCGTTTGTCTTCCGGCATGTTTGAAAACCACACTCTAGGGATTACCGGAATAGATGCGCGGATTAATATTTAATACTATCTTAATTTCCCCGGATATCAGCGAACCACAGGACAGATATGACACAATCTGTCGATTTTTACCTTCTTGTACACGAATCCCGCCGATGTCAAAGGCACACCCGCATCACTCCGGTATCGTTATCATCAGAGAATTTTCAGGTACTGTATAATCCTTCTTTACGCAACTATTTCACGTATGCACGTTCTATTATGATGGATAACCAGTGGTCGATATGAACGATGTATACGATAAAATAAACGATCTTACCAAACGACGTGGTTTTGTATGGCCGACATCAGAGTGCTACGGGGCGGTCGCAGGGTTTATTGATTATGGCCCTCTGGGATCCATGATGAAACGCCGCATCGAAGATGTCTGGCGTTCTTTTTACGTGATACAGGAAGGGTATTACGAGATCGAATGCCCGACCATCGGCCAGGAATCAATCTTTATCGCCTCCGGGCACGTCAAAGGGTTCTCAGACAAGATGTTCCAGTGCCCGCATTGCAGGGAATACCTGCGTGCTGACCATGTCGTTGAAGGCGGGGGAATCAGCGGTGCTTCGACGATGTCAGAAGAACAGCTTTCAGCCTCACTGGTCCCCCTTAACTGCCCAGCCTGCGGGGAAACGATCGGTAAAGTCGATGTCTTCCCGTTCAACCTGATGTTCCAGACAACGATCGGGCCCGGTTCACAGCGGAAGGGCTACTTAAGACCAGAGACCGCACAGGGTATGTTTACCGATTTCCAGCGGCTCCTCCGGTTTTATCGCGATAAACTGCCCTTCGGTGCAGTACAGATAGGGAAGTCCTACAGGAACGAGATCTCCCCGAGACAGGGTATGATCAGGCTCCGGGAATTTACACAGGCTGAGGCCGAAATTTTTGTTCACCCCAAAGAAAAGGACCATCCCCGTTTTGCACGGTATGCCGCCTATGAAGTGCCACTATTCGGCCAGAAGCAGCAACAGGAGGATTCGGTGCCCGTTGTGATGACCATGAGAGAAGCAGTGGACAAGGGGATTATCGCCAATGAATACGTCGCGTATTACCTTGCACTGACCCACCAGCTCCTTGTTAAGATCGGTGTGAGACCTGACCGGCTCAGGTTCAGGCAGCACCTCCCCGACGAACTTGCACATTATGCTATAGACTGCTGGGATGCAGAAATCCGCTCTGAACGCTTTGGGTGGGTGGAAACGGTTGGGATTGCAGACCGGACTGACTACGATCTCCGTGCACATGAAAAACAGAGTGGCCAGTCATTTGCAGTTTTTATCCAGTATGATACCCCGAAACGGGTACGACGGAGACGCGTCGTCGCCGACATGGGTGCCCTCGGCCCGAAGTACCGCGGTCAGGCAAAGGCAATTGCTGATGCACTGGCGACCACTGAACCCGGACCGGATGGTATCACGGTCACCATTGGTACCGAGCAGTTTTTCGTCCCAAAAGATCTCTACAAGGTCATTGAAGAAGAGATCGACCTGCCGGGAGAGGAAGTCCGTCCACACGTCATTGAACCATCCTACGGTATCGACCGGATGTGCTACGCTGTCCTTGAACAGAGTTATGATGAAGAGGTAGTTGACGGCGAAGAGCGTCGTGTACTCCGCCTCTCTCCCCTCGTGGCACCCGTCCAGGTGGCAGTATTTCCCTTAATGAACCGTGACGGGCTTGACACCATCGCAGATGAGCTCACCCACAAATTCCATGAGCACCATATCCTCGCCGAGTACGATGATTCAGGGGCTATCGGACGGCGGTACCGGAGACAGGACGAGATCGGTACACCCTTCTGCATCACCATTGATTATGATACAAAGGAAGACCAGACCGTAACAATCCGGGACCGGGACAGCATGGCACAGGTAAGGGTACCGATTGACCGCGTACCGGGGATCATCAGCGACCTGATCGATGGGAAGGGAAGTTTTTCATCAATCTGTCCATGACTTTCATCAGGCATCCGCTGATACGACCTGACAGCCTTGAATCAAGGGAGTACCAACTCACGGTTGCGATGCGGGCACTTGATGCAAACACGCTCGTTGTCCTGCCAACAGGACTTGGTAAGACCGCCGTGGCATTGATTGTCGCTGCATCACGGTTGTATAACGAGGGTGGTAAGATCCTGATGCTCGCACCGACAAAGCCGCTTGTCGAGCAGCACCTGAGATTTTTTGAAAACCTGCTCCTGTTACCGGGTAACACCGGGGAGAAACCCGGTTTTACCATGTTTACCGGTGAAACCCCGGGCGAGCAGCGCACAACTGAATGGGAGCGTTCAACCGTCATTTTTGCAACGCCACAGGTGATCAAGAACGATATTCTTGCAGGCCGCTATTCTCTCAAAGATGTGACCCTGATGATTATTGACGAATGTCACCGGGCCGTTGGAAATTATGCCTATGTCTTCCTCGCAGAGCAGTACCGTAACCAGGCGAAAAACGGAAGAATCCTTGCCATGACCGCATCACCCGGTGGACAGCAGGAGAAAGTCAGGGAAGTCTGCGCAAATATCGGGATTGATCAGGTAGAGATAAGGAACGAGAACGACCCTGATGTCAGGCCCTATATCCATGAGAGGGATATCGAGATCATCAGCGTATCACTCCCCCCGGAACTGGAGAAGGCCCTCGACCATCTCAACCGGCTGCTCGATGACCGCTTAAAGATCCTCGCAGGGTCTGGCTTTGTTGTCCCAAAACGACAGCAGTTATCCATGAAAGCCCTCAATGCCATCAATGCACAGGTGCAGGAAAAGATCCAGGCGCGGGAAGCGGCCGGGTTTGGCGCGGCCTCGGTCTATGCCGAGATTATGAAACTGAAACACGCCGTGGGGCTTGCCGAGTCACAGGGGAGCCAGGTATTAAAGACCTACCTCTCCCGCCTCGCGGCAGAAGCACTGTCACCCACCGGTTCCCGGGCAAGCCGGAGATTAGCGCAGGACCCGGTATTTACGGGTCTTATGGACAGGGTGGCCGGCTGGGACCACGAACTGCACCCAAAACTCGGGATCGTCGAAGCGATTGTCAAATCAGAACTAAAAAATTCGACTGACAGCCGGATCATCGTCTTCGCAACCTATCGTGATGCGGTCCAGCTGATTGTCGACCAGCTGACCTCACAGGGTATCCTGTGTGAACGGTTTGTCGGGCAGGCCACAAAGGACGCAGAAAAGGGTCTGAGCCAGAAAAAACAGATCGATGCCCTCCGGCGCTTCCGGTCTGGGGAATACCGGGTCCTCGTAGCCACTTCAGTCGGGGAAGAGGGTCTGGATGTCCCATCCACGGATCTCGTCGTGTTTTACGAAGCAGTACCCTCCGAGATTCGCAGTATACAGAGAAAAGGAAGGACTGGGAGGAGTGGTCATGGGAAGGTGATTGTGCTGGTGACACAAGGCACACAGGACGAGACATTCAGGTACGTGAGCCAGTCACGGGAACGTGCAATGGCCAAAGGAATTCGCCAGATCAGGGATGATCTGCCGGAACCGTTTTCCGGCGAAAATAAGGCAACCCAGATGAGTATCAACGAGTTTAGCGTCCCGGTTGTCCCGATCGGGACAGGGCCGTCAATCGTAGTCGATGACCGGGAGACGTCATCGAAGGTGGTCGAATCGCTCCATGCATCAGGTGCCTCTATCAGCATCCAGAGATTGGATATCGGTGATTATGCGATAGGTGACAGGATAATCGTCGAGCGAAAGACCGTTAAGGATTTTGCTGACACCCTTGTCAACCGGGACCTGCTCGGCCAGCTGAGGTTACTTGCCACCTCCTGCATGCGGCCGGTACTGATCATCGAGGGGGTGGACCTGTACCAGGAGAGAAATATCCACCCGAATGCAATCAGAGGGACTCTTTCAGCGATTTCGATCGACCTCGGGGTGATCGTGTTCACGACAAAAGACGAGGCTGATACAGCCGCGATCCTGCTCGTCATTGCCAGGCGGGAATTGGAGGAACGTGGGGAACGCGCCCCGTCCATCCGGAAACCGTACCATTCGTTTGTTGAGCAGCTGGAGAATATCATCGGTGCTTTCCCTGAAATCGGGCTTAAAAACGCAAGGCTGCTCCTGGACCATTTCGGTTCGGTACAGGGAATTGTCAACGCCGATGAAAAAGCATTGTCCGGAGTCCCGGGGGTCGGGGAGAAACGGGCAAAAAAGATATACGAATTATCGAGGCATCCTTATCGCTGAGAGAGCAGATTCAGGGCTTCGATACCGATTTTTATTGTATTCATCAGGGAAAGGCACCGCTCAGGGTCAGGTTCGCAGGCGATCCTTTCCGAGAGCGTAATCAATGTTGTTTCGAGTGCAGATGCCAGTCCGGTGGCAGGTGCGGACGCACGGGTCTCCCCCTTTGGGAGTTCAACGGGTTGTCTGGGTTGTTTCTTTGCTGTTTCCCGGGATTTTTCATCTATCAGTTCGCACATCACGCAGAATGTCCGGTCCTTGTACGTGAACATTGGCGAGCCACATGCAGGGCATGTTTTTGCGAGCATTTTCGCTCCTTTCAGAAGGTATTCCGCCATTACATCATCAGGTTTCTTCTCTGGCACTGGTATCACCTGGTTGTTAGGTAGGTGTATCAAACTATTTAAGGCGGGATATTAGTAAGTATAGGTGAAGCTCACTGAGGGTGATGCCATGACAAATACAGAGAAAACAATCGATAATTGCGTCCAGATGCTGCAGCACATCATGGATGATAACACAATACCGAGAAATATCCGGCGCGTCGCAGATGAGACCCGGGTGCTGCTCACGAATAATAACAAGGGGACAGGTCTCCGTGCTGCGGAGGCAATCTCAAAAATAGACGAGATTAGCAACGATCCAAACATGCCCGTCCACGCGAGGACCCGTATCTGGGAGCTGGTATCGCAGCTTGAGACGATCCCGCTCGACTGACGGTCCCGGTGTCACTCCCTTAATCCGTCAATGAACTGGTGACCCTGGTTGAACCGGAAGGGAGATCCATGGCGATCTTTTCTTCACCCAATGGGAATCAACGCCATTTTTCATTATTCAGGTGTACCGTAGTGTGAATGGTGCCTGATTAAAATCGCTATTCCCGTGGATTCCTGCGAGGCCGGAACGACATCGAATTTTATTTCCTAATGTTACATCATTCCATCGACAGTGACCACCACAGTCCTTTTTCGTCCTGCATTGACATCCAGCTCGATGAGTACGACCTGCTGCCATGTCCCGCACATTAGTGCCCCATTCGCAACGGGGACCGTCAGGGAAGGGCCGATGCACGCTGCTTTCACATGTGATCTCCCGTTCCCATCCCCCCACCGGGTATTATGAGCGTATGGAACAGAGTCAGGTGCAAGGATCGACAGGGCCCGCCTGAAATCCTCGAGAACGCCATCCTCGTACTCGATGGTGGTGACTGCGACTGTTGAACCGGTCACAAAGATATGGATAAGACCATTCAGTACGCCGCTCTCGTGCAAAATTTTTTCAACGCCAGTCGTGATATTCACGACCTCTCCTTCGCATTTCGTCAGGATTTCAAGTGTCTTGCGGTACATCATGCAGTCATTTTTGCCGATATATGATAACGGTTGCTCTCTTACGCATCGCAGGGAACAGATCGCCGGATACAATCGTTTCATTGAATGACCCGGTATCATGTGGTTGAAAATGGCGATATGATAAGGTCTGCTGGGGAATAAAAAATCCGATCGCTGGCAGAACTGGTATCATCGCAAAAAATTATATCCCTGGGTTCTTTTACCACCCCAAATATTTTCATCGTGTTCCAGCTGACAGAAATCTGCTCATAGGCCCGGTGAACGTAATGACAATGAATGACAGGGGTATAACATCGCCAACAGGTGGGATGACCTGTCAAACAATCCAGGAACTCGAATCCCCTTCATCCGGAATTATTGCAGATCATTACTACCTCACGTAACCATGCCACTGCCATGTCAACCCCTGGCTGGTACAGGTCATTTGCCATCCGGTCACCATGTACGTGAAGACCCCCACGCCAGGCAGCTGCGCTTTTCGTAATGACCATTAATGGGGGAGAAACGGCAGGTCACTGCTGAATGCCACACCCGCGGTCACGGGTGTGAAGATCGGTTTGAAAAAATAGAAGATGATTTATTCATCAAGTTCAGGTACCAGGACCGCCACACCGACAACCCTGTCACCCTCGTCCATCTTCATGATCCGGACACCACGAGTACTCCGTTTCTGGATCGAGATCCCGGAAACTTTTGTCCTCATTACAATCCCTGAGGCACTCATCACAATAATCTCGTCATTATTAGAGACCGCCTTCGTGGTGACCACTGAGCCACCCTCACGGTCAGTCAGGATGTTTCGGACACCCATGGTACCACGGCCATGGCCACGGAACTCATCGAAGTCTGTGCATTTTCCACGTCCGTTCTCGGTGATGATAAGGAGCATATCTTTGTCAAGGACTGTAATTGCCTGCACGATATCCTCACCTTTCATCCTGATACCGATGACACCCATCGCATTACGATGACGTGGGAGCACTGCGTCCTCGTGGAACCTGAGGCTCTGACCTCTCGTCGTCGTGAGGATCAGCTCCCGGGTCCCGTCAGTGATCTTCACATCGACGAGTTCGTCGTCTTCCCGGAGACGAATCACGTTGATACCATTGGAACGGGGCCTTGAAAGTTCTTCGAGCGAGATCTTCAGTACCTGGCCGTGTTTCGTTGCAAAGAAGAGGAAACGGTCAGGCCGGAATTCCCTGACAGGTATTACTGCCGTGACTCGCTCGTTGTTCAGGTTTAAGAGGTTGACAATCGCCTTACCCCGCGATGTCCTGGTGCCCTCCGGGATATCATAGATCTTCAGCCAGTAAACACGCCCGTTATTGGTGAAACAAAGGAGGAAATCATGGGTGTTCGCCACGAATACGTTCTCTACGTAATCTTCGTCCTTCGTGGTCATCCCCATGATACCCCGGCCACCGCGGCGCTGTTGCCGGTAGGTGTCGAGGTCCATCCGCTTGATATAGTTTAACGAGGTGAGTGAGACAAGTGCAGGCTTGTCCTCTATTAAGTCCTCTTTCTCGATATTGGTTAAGTCCCTGCTGATCTGCGTCCTTCTTGCATCACCGGATTTCTGGCCGAACTCAACAATTTCCTTCTTAATCTCTGCCCGGATGGTTGTTTCAGATGACAGAATACCATTCAGGCGGGCGATCTCGATCTCGAGGTCATTACGTTCCCCGATAATCTTCTGGTGCTCAAGCGCTGCAAGACGGCGGAGCTGCATCTGGAGAATTGCATTGGTCTGGAGTTCATCAAGACCGAATTTTGATATCAGGGTATCCCGAGCTACTTCAACAGTCTGCGAGGCCCGGATCGAGGCGATTACGGCATCGATGTTATCCAGTGCAAGCAGCAGCCCGACCAGGATATGCACACGGTCCTCGGCTTTCCGAAGGTCAAACTCGCTCCGCTTCCGGATCACGACGATCCGGTGCTGTACGAACTCCTCAATCAGTCCCGGTAGCGAAAGGTAGCGGGGCTGGTTATCGACAATGGCCAGGTTGATAATACCGAACGTGCTCTCGAGCGCTGTGTGCTTGTAGAGCGTATTCAATATGACCGCTGAATTGGTATCCCGTTTGAGCTCGATGACCACCCTCATGCCATCCTTGTCTGACTCATCCCTGATATCCGAGATACCTTCAATCCGTTTCTCTTTGACAAGGGTCGCAATATGTTCGATCAGGCGTGCCTTGTTGACCTGGTACGGTATCTCGGTGATGATGATCCTGTCACCTTTGCCACCCCGTTCCTCGATCTCGGCAACACCCCTGATGACGACGCGGCCATATCCCGTATTATAGGCATTCCTGATCCCTTCATTGCCCATAATCACCCCGCCAGTGGGGAAATCAGGTCCGGGAAGCACCTGCATCAGTTCATCGACGGTGATCTGGGCGTTTTCAAGGTAACGGATAATCGCATCGCAGACCTCCTTCGCATTGTGGGGAGGCATATTCGTCGCCATCCCGACCGCGATCCCGCTCGATCCGTTAATCAGGAGGTTGGGGATCTTCGCAGGGAGGACCGTTGGCTCCTGGAGAGACTCATCGAAATTCGGAATGAAACTGACGGTCTCCTTATCAAGGTCCTGCAGGAGCTCTTCAGCGATGGGGTGAAGACGGACCTCGGTGTAACGCATTGCTGCCGGAGCATCACCATCGACCGATCCGAAGTTTCCCTGCCCCTCGACGAGCATGTAACGGTAGGAGAATGACTGGGCCATCTTGACAACCGTGTCATAAATGGAGGAATCACCATGCGGGTGATATTTACCCATCACTTCTCCGACGATACGGGCACTCTTTTTGAAAGGCTTATCATGGGTATTCCCCATCTCCCACATGGCATACAATGAACGCCGGTGGACGGGTTTTAATCCGTCCCTGACATCGGGAATGGCCCTTCCGATGATCACACTCATCGCATAATTGATGTAGGAGATTTTCATCTCCTCTTCAATATTAATCGGGATTACACGGGGTTCTATCCCTTCGAGCCTTTTTTGTTCAGATGTCAAGGTTCGTCACCTCCCGTGAATGTCTCTTGATGAAGTCCCGCCTGGCATTGACATCTTCTCCCATCAGTTTTTCAAATATCTCGTTGGCAAAACTGGCATCTTCGATTTTGACCTGTTTTAATATTCGCTGTTCCGGGTCCATCGTTGTCCCCCAGAGCTGGGAGGCATTCATCTCACCAAGACCCTTGTACCGTTGGATAGTCGTCCCTTTCTCACCAAATTCTGCAATGAACTGTCGCATCTCGTCTTCTTTGAATGCGTACTTCTCCTGTTTACCCTTCGCAATCCGGTAGAGAGGCGGCTGGGCGATATAGACATAACCATCTTCGATCAGTTTTGTCATGTAGCGGAAGAAGAACGTGAGGAGAAGTGTCCTGATATGGGCGCCGTCTACATCGGCATCGGTCATCAGGATCACATGGTGGTACCGTGCCTTCTCGGAATCGAACTGTTCGCCTACACCTGTCCCTATGGCAGAGACGAGGGCCTGTATCTCCACATTTTTTAATATCTTATGCTGTGTTGCCTTCTCCACGTTCAGGATTTTCCCACGCAGGGGTAAAATTGCCTGGAAGCGACGGTCTCTTCCCTGTTTTGCCGAGCCACCTGCAGAGTCGCCTTCGACGATATAAATCTCGCTCTTGGACGGGTCACGTTCGGAACAGTCCGCCAGTTTCCCAGGCAGGCCGGAACTCTCGAGGGTGCTCTTTCTCCGGGCCAGTTCACGGGCGTTTCTTGCTGCCTCCCTCGCTCGTGCTGCAACAACGGCTTTCTCGACAATTGCCGCGAGCACCTTCGGGTTTTCTTCAAAATATTCGGTAAGAGTCTGGTAGACGAGTGAGTCGACGAGCCCCTTCACATTGCTGTTCCCAAGCCGCATCTTGGTCTGGCCTTCGAACTGCGGGTTGGCCATCTTGACACTGATAACTGCCGTGAGGCCTTCCCGAACGTCTTCACCCCGTATCGAAAGCGATGCTTCTTTTACCAGGTTATTCTTCTTCGATGAGGAATTGATTGCACGGGTGATCGCACTCCTGAACCCTTCAAGGTGGGTGCCACCCTCACGGGTATTGACGCTGTTAACGAAAGAGAAGACCTGTTCGCTATAGGTATTGACATACTGGAGTGCGACATCGACCTCAATTTTATCTTCGGGGTCTTTTTTGCCGAGCACAATCACATCAGGATGGGTCGGCACCGCACCGGTATTTAAGTAGGTGACGAATGCTTTCAGTCCACCTACGTATGAAAAGACCTCGCTGTCTCCTGACCTGTCATCCTTTAACGCGATGGTGATGCCACTGTTCAGAAATGCGAGTTCACGAAGACGGTGGACGAGGACATCGTAATCGAACCGGGTCGTTTCAAAAATCGAATCATCCGGCATGAAGGTGATATCGGTACCTGACAATTTTTTGCCAAAACGGGACAGGAATTCTGCCCGATCATCAAGGGCAGGCTCTGCAGAAGTTCCGTACCATGAGACGTAGCGTGCCTTGAATTCCTCAAGTGTCTCCTCGCGGCAGGACTGCGGGACAGATGGTTTTCCCCTCGCGAACTCCATCTCGTAGATATTCCCCTCACGATATATCGTGGCTTTCAGGACCGTTGAAAGCGCATTGACCACCGAGACACCGACGCCGTGAAGACCTCCCGATACCTGGTAGGTCTCCTTGTCAAATTTTCCACCTGCGTGAAGAACGGTCAGCACAATTTCGAGTGCACTCTTCCCGTTCTTCTTCATCATGTCGACCGGGATTCCCCTGCCATTGTCCACGACCGTGCACGATCCGTCTCCATTAATCGTGACCCAGATGTGGTCGCAGTATCCGGCAAGTGCCTCATCAATCGAATTGTCAACTACTTCGTATACCAGGTGGTGAAGACCACGGGTGTCAGTACTTCCAATATACATTGCCGGCCGCTCACGGACCGGGGCGAGCCCTTCAAGAACCGTGATGTGAGATGCATCATACGGGTCGGTCATCCCTTACCCCCGCCAAAAAAAACTCTTCAGTATACAGATCGTTCATCACACCCCAGTATTGGTTGTTTGAACACTTAATCCTGATGAGTCCGTGTGGCCCGGATTAAGGAAAATCGCCTGATTCCGCGTCTTTTATCCCAAAATTCCTATCGATCTCTATAGCAAGCCGGTCCAGGACCCTGTTGACTTCTTTTGCACCTTCCCTGTCCATGGTGCCCGGTACATGCCAGATGATATGCTTCCGGAGACTAACGACCAGTTCTTCAACACCGGTTCCTTTCAATGAATCCGGCAGAACCATCTCATCGAGATGGTCTGCGACACCGTGCCATGCCTGTTCGGGTGGTAAGGCAAAATGCCGGTTGATCAATGACAGGTTAACGATAAACCCGCGTCCAAACCTGCTATTCATAACAATAGGATAGACAGGTTGGAAGATAATACTCCCTTTTTGTTTCAGAACCAGGTCACCTGTCGGAACCATGCCATGACCGGGATAACGACGATGAAACAGAGGCAGATGATGAGAAATGTCCATTCAGACGGTTTTATCTCTTTCTTCTTCAGGAAAAGATGGCAGTCCCGGCCATATCCCCTGCAGAGCATGCTTGTATAGACGCGTTCCCCCTGCTCATACGACCTGATGAACATGGTCCCGATCGTGTAGCCGATCTGGCGCATCCGGTAGCGATAGGGCAGCTTCCGGTCAAATGGGTTAAAAGCCTTCGTTTCGAGTGTCTGGATGATCTTCCGGTACATGTACCCAAAGACAAACAGGTACCGGACCATCATGCCCAGGGCGAGAGCAAACTCTGCCGGAAGCCCGAGCCTCCGCCCTCCGTCAAGCAGGTCCTGGACCTTGGTCGTCGATGAGAGGAGGATAATGAACGATATTGTAATGATAAATTTTACCATCAGGATAAACGCAAACAGGATCGATTCGGCGTAGATATGGATCCCGAATGGCAGGGTTGCCACGGTAGTATATTGGGTGTAATAGGGGTTTTTAATAAAAATCTGGAACAGGATGACAATTCCCCACAAGGGAATGATGACTATCGCACGCTTCAGGTACACCACCGGGGACAACCGGGTCAGTGCCCAGAGCACGAGGAAAAAAAGATAAAAAATCACACCGACCGTAAAAACAATAGGGGAATAAGGTACCGAAACAATGGCGATGATCGCTGCAAACACCACGATGATCTTGGCCCTGGCATCAAGGCGGTGGATGATGCTGTCCCGGTATGCATACCGCTCAATATCGAAAAGTTCCTCGATCATGCACGTTTCCTGAATGCCTCAAGGAACACCGCTTCCACTTCTTCAAAGGTATAGCCCATATTGATATCGATACCGTGTTCCTGGAGAGACCTGATTAATTTTGGCAGAACCGGCACATCGAGCCTGACCGACTGGAGCATCTCCATCTGGACAAAGATCTCCTCGATGGTCCCGGACGCCACAATGGTCCCCTTGTTCATTACATACACGTAATCAGCGATTTCAGGTACGAGCGAGACATCATGTGTTGAAAAAATCACGGTGAGGCCGTAACGCTGGGACAGTGAGTTACAGAAATGATTAAAATCACGCACACCCTGGGGGTCCAGGCCGGCTGTGGGCTCATCGAGGACCAGCACCTGTGGTTCCATTGCCACAACACCGGCGATTGCCACTCTCTTCTTCTCACCGCCACTCAGGTGATGGGGGACACGGGATGCAAGGTGTTCAATGCCAACAATACGGAGCGCTTCTGATACACGGTGCTGTACGGTTTTCTCATCGAGGCCCAGGTTCGTGGGGCCGAATGCCACATCCTGTTCAACAGTCGGTGAAAAAATCTGGTCATCCGGGTTCTGGAATACGATCCCCACAAATTTACGGATGTTACGGATGTTTTCCTTCGTTATCGGTTCGCCCTGGACTAATACAGACCCAGATGTGGGTTTGAATATCCCGTTGAAATGTTTGAAAAGTGTGCTCTTACCAGCCCCATTAGACCCTATAACCGCAATTCGTGCTTTTCTTGGAGCAATAAAATTTATGCCGTGTAGTGCCGTGACATTGCCGGGATACGTATAACAGAGGTCACGGGTTTCAACCAGATGCATGAGTCACCATAATTTTTAACCGCAGAATTCAATGTCTATTGGTTTGCCTTTGGCGGATTTTTCTTTCCTACGACCTTCAATGCATATATCAGGCCGATGGCAATGAGGAATGCCAGGAGTGTACCGCCAATGATCGCGAGGACTCCTCCCTGGGCACCCATTCTCTTTTCAAGAGAATAATCCGGCATTGGTGGATGGTAGGCAAATTTATTTTCAATATTTGTATGAATTGCCGCATCAGGTGGTGCAGCACTGGTGATGGTCTTCTGCCCCTGCACGATAAGAGCGGTACTTTCCATCCCATCCGGATCTCCCGATCCAAAAAATACAGCGACTATCCCGATGACAACTGCAATGATTATTCCACACGCAATTAGGGTTTTATTATCTATCATGCTACCGCACCGGTCTGTTCGGGTAGTACATTTTTGTCTACCATGTCAGGTCTCACGTTAATAATCAGGTAAATCGCAGCGACCGTCACGATACCCTCAATGATACCTCCGATTGCATAGTAAATTCCCATCGCCAGCAGGCCTGCCTCGATCGGAAAAGTACCGGCGAACCAGAGTTCCACTGCGGCACAGAGCGCAGGAAGCAGGCAGGCCAGCCATGCGGCAAAAAACGCAGAAACCGGCACACTACGTGTTGCTGCCTTTAATCCTTTGAAACTGTAGAACCCAACAAATCCACCGATCACACCCATGTTGATGATGTTCGCACCCATTGTTGTGATCCCGCCATCCCCGAACATAATACCCTGGACAATCAGCACCAGTGTGAGGATGAAGACCGCTGCAAACGGGGAACCGAGAATAATAGCAACGAGCGCCCCTCCCACAAGGTGTCCACTGGTACCCATCAGTATGGGGAGTTTCAGGAACTGGAGCGCAAAAATCCCCGCGGCGAGCACTGCGACAAGGGGCAGTTTTTCCTCGTTTAACTCGTTCTTTGCCCACCGTAAGGAAATGTATACGAAGACAAGGGCAATCACCCAGTAAATTGCGCCCTGCCAGATTGGCATAAATGCATCAGGTATGTGCATGCAGTACTCCAGAGTATTACAATTATATAAAATTGTAATACTTTTGATGTAAAAAGGATTTTGGTTTATTATTTTTGTGACATGAGTCCGGAACCCTTCGCACATAGTACCGAACTATCTGCACATCCGGAACTCCCGGAGTTGCACATGGCAGGTGTGGTGGGCTTTTTTTCTTCAGATCCCTGCCAGGGAAGGGGAAGCTAAAAAACCTGCCAGGTATTATTCGCCTACCATGATCGTGGTTAATTTTACCGATTCCACACCCTTCTGGGACATCAATCTTTCAGAGAGAGATTTCAATTGAGAACCGTCCCCCCGGACAAGGATGACTTCAAGACACCGGCCATGGGTGACATGAGAATGCAGGGACGCCTGCACGATTGACATGAATTCATGCTGGATATCTGTCAGGGTGGTAAGAAGCCCGCGTTGTTCATGGTCGTAAATCATCGTGATGACACCCTGCCTCTCTCCCTTCACATCCGACATCCATTTGTAATGGTTGATGTAACTTCTGATGGCGTCACGGATCCCCTCCGAGCGTGATGAATATCCCCGGTAATTGATGATTTCATCAAACTTGTCCAGCAGGTTCTTTGGCAGGGATATTGCGATGCGCATGAGTTCGTTTTCGCTTGTCATATCTGGTCTCTTACCAGTGATCAGAACTGGCACACCTTGTACCTTTCGATTTCCATCATATTACATTGAACGTGGTCTCCCGTGCATTCGGTTTTTTAATAATTTCCTGTCATCCGCGGGTTTCATGCGGGTCCGGTTGACAGGAGGGATATGAACAGGATTTATGAATTGTTTGGAAAGTGCAATTACCCGGGGTTCACGGTTAACATCTTTATCCCACAACGGAGGGCCATCCCGGAATACCGGTATAATGCCGGCTGCTTTAAGAGTTCTTTCACGACACCTGCCGGCCGGTCCATGTCCCCGTGCTGGCGGATAATTTCGAGGATCCCGGGGTCTGACAGGGCCGCAATCAGGCGGTCCGTCTCCAACGGGCCAATGGTCTGTCTCATACGGAACATCCATAGTCCCCGCCCGAGTTCTTTTCCAATGTCTGATTTCCACAGGTCTTCATAGCGGGAGAGTGGAGCATCATCAAAGACCTGTTTTTCTATACAGTCGCGAGCAGTTGTTGCGGCATGGCGGGCGGTCCTTACTCCCGTATATATACCACCACCTGAGGTGGGTTTTGCAAATCCACCGGCATCCCCTACATACATGACGCGGTTACCATACGTGACTGGCATGATACCGAGGGGGATTGTGCCCACCACAAAATCCATGCAGGGACCACTGAACCGTGATGAAAATGAAGCGAACTTTTCCCTCACCCGGGTCATCCCGGCCAGCCCGATCCTTGCCCGTTTCCTGTTAACCGGGATCCGCCATGCGAAAAATTCCGGTGACGCCTCGGGGTACACCCCGACAAAGCGGGGATCATTTTCACAACTGATCTCTGCCTGGATCCCAGCCAGGTAGGTCCGTGCCCGTGCCATCCCCCGTAACCGGGCAATGGTACTCCTCGGGCCGTCAGCCGCAATCAGGATCTTGTAGGAGACTTCCCCGTGACCATCGATTCCACGAGTGAATAACCGGTTCGCATCCATGCGGCAGACTGCGGTCTTTAACCAGAACTCAGCACCCGCATTCGCTGCTCGTCCTGCCATTTCGCGGTCGAGAATGCCCCGGTCGACGACGAATGCCTTCGTTGTACCCGCATCGATTAAGAGACGGCGGCCGGAATCCGAAATGATTTCTGCACCTGATACCTCGTTTAACACAGATTTTTTTGAGACCTCGCATTCCGAAAAGGCATTACCGGACAGGAGCCCGGCACACTGGACCGGGTACCCGATCGTCCCATGTTCTTCGATGCAGAGTGTCGAAAGCCCGTACTCCGCACACAGGCGGGCGGCCATACTTCCCACGGGACCGGCACCGACGACCACCACATCGTACCCTGGCTGCCGTCTACGCCCCTGGTTGTTCATCAGGTAGTACAGGGTGTGGAAATTGTATCAAGGTGTGGACATGTACCAGGTCTGCCCGGTATGAGTTACGCAGATATTTCTGTGAACAGCCCCATGTACTGACAATGGCTGATGGACCGGAATTCAAGTGGAAACAGTGCCTGGTGATCAGGTCGGATCTTAAAATGAGCTGTGGTAAAATGTGCGCACAGGCCGGCCATGCGGTAATACTTGCCTATGAACGTGCAGATAGCACCGCGAGGAAAGGCTGGTTCGCAGAAGGCCAGAAAAAAGTCGTGCTGAAAGTCGCAGGGGAACGTAGCCTCTTTGAATTAAAAGTGCTGGCCGAAAATGCTGGTATTGCCGCGGCGATTGTCCAGGACGCCGGGCTCACCGAGATTGCGCCCGGAACAGTGACCGCGCTTGGACTTGGGCCGGCGAAGACAGAGGCCCTCGACAAACTAACCGGAGACCTTTCCCTTCTATGAGAAAAAGTTTATTTCCACTCGAGCAGGAGCTCGGGATGCACTATTATGCGAGTGATACACCTGGTATCGGTGGAAAACTTCGCACTTCTGCTGAAGATTTTTTAGTCGAAGAGATCCCGGCAGCTGTTGGTGATTCCGGCCCCTACCTCATCTGCAAACTGACCAAGAAAGACTGGGAACTCCAGCATGCGGTAAAAGAACTGGCAAAACGACTGGGGATCAGCCACCGTCGCATCGGGTGGGGTGGCACAAAAGACCGACACGCGGTAACAAGCCAGTTGATATCACTGTATGAAATCACTCCGGAACAGATTTCTGATGTCTGGTTAAAAGATATCCGGCTCGAAGTGCTAGGCCATTCCCAGTTTCCCCTCTCCCTTGGCAGCCTCAAAGGGAACCGCTTCGATATTATTATCCGGGAATTATCCGGAGAGGATATTGAAGGGCAGATACCATTGGTGAATGAATGTGTCTCTGCCGGACTTCCGAATTACTACGGGGTGCAGAGGTTCGGGGTTATCCGCCCCCTCACCCACCGGATCGGGGAAATGATCCTCAAAGAGGACTATGAACGTGCGGTAACAACCTATATCGGCCAGTCATTTCCCGAGGAACCGGAAGAGAACCGTAAAACCCGGACACGATATTATGAGACACGGGACGCCCTTGAAGCACTTCACCGCCTGCCGGTCTCGATGTCCTACGAGCGCTCGATGCTTCATCACCTCATAAACCGACCCGACGATTACCAGGGTGCATTAAAAATCCTGCCGCCAAAACTGCTCTCGATGTTTGTATCCGCATTCCAGTCCTGGTTATTTAACACGGCACTTTCGATGCGGTTTGATCAGGGTATTGCCATTGATGAACCAGTCCCCGGTGACCTGCTGATATTTGAAAACGGCAGGGAAGACCGTGTCACTTCGCAGAACCAGGGAATTGCTGCACAGCATATTAAAAGAGGACGTTGTATCATTGCCATTTTCATGCCCGGGTCTCTCACCGTCACATCCGGCCATTCCGGCAGTGCGATTGAACACCTCCTGGAGGAACAGGGTATCGGTCCAGGGAACTTTGAAAAAGCCCAAAAGTTTGTGCATTCACGGTTCAACGGAGCTCTCCGCCCGATCAGTCTCATGACACCAGTTGAGGCCAGCCAGGAAGGGGATCGTGTTCAATTGAAGTTTACCCTCCCTCCCGGTCATTATGCGACTACCGTCTGCCGGGAATATATGAAAGCAGACCCGCTTAAAATGATATAACCGTCTGGAACATGGGATTTATTCCCCCTTCAAAAATATATATATCCCGGTGATCGGGAATTCCACCGTTAACCTGGCAATAGGAACGGAATATCGCTAATGCGGTATCCGGCGACCTGTGAAGCGGGGTGGGAAAAGAATGTCCCGGTCCGTAAAGAAATGCCAGTGGGTTGACCGTGGCATGGCGGTTTCCACCATTATTCTGTCGCATTCCGGTACTGCACATCATACTCGGTCACGAGGTTCGTCCCGCAGAGATAAAAGTTTTTCAACCCAAGTCGGATCATCTCGTCCTCTGACCCAATCTGCATTCCCCCGACCAGTGATGGTGTATCTGCCCCACCGACAATGAATGGAAGGTGGATCAGCCGTATCTCATTGACCAGCTGGTGGTGAAGCATGTGCCAGTTCAGGGTCGGCCCGCCTTCCACCATCAGGCGGCGGACGCCAAAATCCTTCCAGAGCAGTTGCATCAGGAGGGGGAGGTCCACGCGGTCTTCACCTGCCACGACCACATGGACACCCTTGTCCCGGATTGCCTGGACTCGTTCTTCAGGTGCTTTTCGGGATACTCCGATCACCGTCGGCGCTTCCGGACCCAGCACATTTGAAGCCAGGGGGATATCGGCCATGCTGCACGGTATCACACGCAGCGGGCTTTTCCCTGTCACGTACCGCACCGTAAGGAATGAGTTATCAATTTTTATCGTGTTTGAACCGACCATAATCGCGTCGCACCCGGCACGTGTCTGGTGGAGGAGGAGCTCAGTCTCGTGGGACATATATTTCATCAGGATTTTGCTTGAAGTCCCTTTCTTCAGCGTCAACTTGCCATCCGCAGTGATCTCGGACATCATTAGTACATGAGGTCGTTCTCTTGAATCTGCCATACCTGGTCCTTCTTATCCCAGTTATCGACCCGCAAGATAATAGAAGTTAGCCAGGTCTGTTTTTTTCTTCGGGAAAAACCAGGTGGACGCCCCCTGACTCAGGAATGATTTGTTCGAAAACAAGAGCTGGACCCTGTCCCGTGACAAGGCAGAAATTGCCCCGAATCATAGGAACAAGGGTAAAAGAACAAGTATTAATGTTGAGATCCCATTTGTATTATGATATGAACATTACGGCACTCCGGCCAAGATTTATCGGGTACCTGGAGCCGGTCGCAGAGATGTTTGTGAAAGTCGGGATCACACCGAACCAGATCTCACTCCTCTCCCTCATCTTCGGGATAACGTGTGCAATTTGTTATATTGACCGGCGTTTCATTCTTGGCAGCGTGTTTCTTTTTGTTTCGGCAATCCTTGACCTTGTTGACGGGAGTGTTGCAAGGAAAATTGGCCGCCAGACAAAATTTGGTGCAGTATTCGACTGGATAGTCGATAAATATGTTGACGCCCTCGTGATCCTCGGTATCGGCCTGTCCGGTATCGCGATCATCGGCAATTTTATTCCTGTCACCCCGGCAGTGGATTTTGGAGTCGTCGCCCTTGCCATCATCGGTTCGCTCATGAACACGTTTATCAAGCCGGTGACATATGCTGAGATTGGGTTCAAAGAGCGTGTAGGTGGAAAAATTGAAGATCCGCTTGAAGGAGTCGGTTTTTTCGGCAGGCCTGAAACGCTGCTGGTCCTCCTCCTTGGTGGGATCAGCGGGTTCATCTGGGTGTCGGTAATAATCATCGCCGTGTGTGCCAACCTGTCAGCGATACAGAGAATTTTCTACCTGCACAAAACCTATTCCTGAAATGAAGAGAGAGGGAAGTGACCTTCTTGATGATTCTCCTCTCCTGATCTCATCTCTTGTCCGGGGTACGATATCAGAAAATGCAATTGAAGGATTCACTACCATATTCCAGTCCATGGCATTGGTACCCCTTGAACTGGTGATGGTTGCGACGCTTTCCGGGGCAGAATCCGCGAATACCGCTTCCAGGGACATCCGTTGATGGTTTTTTCCGGGACGCTACCGTTGACAAGTACAGAACGCTGCCAGATGAAACCCATAATTCCAGCGCAATTAGCCACTGGCCTCGATCAAGGGAGCATCTCTGGAGCTTGAGGGGCTATCGGATCACGGGTCCCGTCTGCGAATGTGAAAGGTCATTGACCTTAGGAATTGGGAGTCCTTTCAGGGTGGTTGTAATCACCAGCTCCCGCCGGATTGCCATTATCCAGGAAACATACGTCAATTCAGGCAACATCAGTCTCGTGCAAATTCCGTTGATTTCCGGCCCCCTTATAACAAAAATAAGCGGGGAAACACGATCACACCACCCTACATTAACCCCTTTCCTGTAAGTGCCCGCATTTTTGGTTGTAAGGGCTGTTATTTTCGCTGGTTTCATGATATCGCCAATTATCAGCCGTATTTTTAAATATCCCTGAATTGCCTGTACATTTTCATGATCCGGGCGTGAAACGGGTCTAAAATACTTCATCCCGCAACCTGGCATATTGGTTTAACGAAAAACGGGTACAGCTGGAAGCTTGGAAATTCAGCCCTGCATCCATCTGCAGATTGCGAAATAAATTGCTGTATGACTTTCTATCCGATATCATATGCTTTTGGAAGTATTTCAGAGGGATTTTGGATGTACCTGGACAAGAAGAGCGAAATCACACTTTTTGCATCAAAATTCCGCATGCTGCCCGAATGATGGAACCCCCATCGTAAAAAAAAGCAATTGCGGAAACCCCGGCCATGTGACCGCATGGAAAGGGTAAAGCGGGGCAGACTACCCCTGGTTTATCCTCGTGGCGGGGAGGCGGGAGGAGTCCGACCCGCCAGCCTGTACACCGCACGGTAATACTGATCGATCAGGTCCCGCGCGAATTCAGCGAGTCCGGGGTTTATCCTGAATAACCCGTACGCGATTCCGATAAGCAAGACCAGCGCAAGTCCTTCTGCAATTACGTTATGTGCCCAGAAAAAACTTTCATACCCGATCTCCCCGTTACCCGCTATTTCAGGAAGGTATGGGAACCATTGTTCCGAATACGCAATAATTACTGCTGCATTTCGGACGATATTGAGGAGATAGATGGTCGGCACCACAAGGAGAAATGAATACAGTTTCTGCCGCCAGTCTGATGGGACTGCACATGCAACACCGAGCATAATGGCAATCCCCTGTATCCCCGTGCAGGCAAGAATGATCTGGATCCGAAACCCATACCGCTGGAACATGTCCCAGGCGACCAGCAGCGTGTTGTAATGAAGTGAATTCAGTACATAGAATACCTGTTCGACGACCACCGAGATCAGCCAGTCCCCGAGGGCAGGGATAAACTCAAACGGGGAATAAATCAGGAAGGCGACCGCAGCTGCCGTTGAGAGCTGCATGACCCGGATTTCTGATTTGAGGAGCAGTTGCCCGGTGATAAACAGGAATGGTACCGAAAGGATTGCGAGCAGAGGGTACAGGAAATTATTGATGGACAGGTAATAGGGGACCTCAGCGAAGAGATACAGTACCATTCCCGTCCATCCCACGATCGCCGCGTACTGCCGATAGCGGTTAGGGATGAGAAATATCAGGAAAAAAAGGCAGGAAATCAGGATAAGGTACTCTGTCATTCTTATACAGTTGATTTTTTTCTATAAAAAAAGGATATGGATCTGACACCCGGTACTCGTTAATTTCCGGATATTTTTTTCGCGTTTTTAGGGCGATACAAGGATTAATCTGTTTTGCATGCGCACAGGTAATCGAATGTTCTGTCCTGAGTGCAAGAGTATTCTTATGGCTTCTGCAGGCCAGCTGAAATGCCGGAAATGTGGTTATATCCGGAAAATAACTGATACTGACCAGCTTCAAAAGAAAACGATGAGAAGCGAGAAAGAGATCGTCATTGTCGAAGACGATGGTTCATACCCGACACTTCCTACCATCCAGATAAAATGCCCGAAATGCTCAAACAATCTTGCGTTCTGGTGGTTGAGACAGTTAAGGGCTGCAGATGAGAGCGAGGTGCGGTTCTTCCGTTGCTGCAAGTGTGAACATACCTGGCGACAGTATGATTAATCAGAAGACTACTCTTGGCTAACTGAGTATATAAATTTTTTTTAAAATTGGTTCATATCTAAAATCCTGCCATCATATGGC
>CAIJED010000217.1 GCA_903819595.1 uncultured Methanomicrobiales archaeon
CACCCCCGAATTAGCCATAACAGTCACAGGTGTCGCATTGAAATCCGCAATAGGGGTTCTCGGGACCACAGGAACTACCGGTTCATATAATTCACTATTGATTCCAACTGCACCCGACCTTATCCTGAACCAACCTTGTTCTCCCCAGCCGGGCCCCCAGCTGTTTTTGCAAATCCAATAGGTTCCCTGGCTATCGGTACCATAGCCAACCATGGTAACTGCATGACCCCCCGCATAACCCCCTGATGCATATTGATACACTCCACTCCTATAGGAAAAGAAATCATCATAGACATCAAATGTAGCAGTAATTGGACCGCGACTAAGTGCTGTTTTTATTGTCTGTTCAGAGCCGTAATATATTCCACTATAACTTGTTATTTTTTGTTTCGGAGCAGAAAAACCTGGACACGATGGAGTCCCCTGTGTTCCTGATACATAAGGGAAAACTGATTCCGTGACTACGCCAGTGTTCTCTAAATAATTAAAAGGTGAACCCATCGATGCCCCGGCACACCCATTACTGACTGCACAAGAGACCAGTTCCTGCTCAGATAAATCAGGATTAGAACTGGAATCTCCCGATGAGATTTTCATTCGGGATTCCACGGCCCCGATCGATCCAAAGGCCCAGCAACTTCCGCATTGTCCCTGGTCTCTGACACCCGTTGTCCAGACACCACCATTATCTCTCCAGTCCAATGCAGAGGGGGTCTGGGCATCCATAACATAATTATTTGTGCCCTGATTTTGTGAATAATTCATGACCTGGGCAATACCTGTTGTTCGTTTTGCTCCAAGCATTCTTTTCTTTTCATCCATTGATAAATTCGAAACTGATGTTTCGTCTGCTACCCAACCTAATCCCTGGTTAACTATTGCAGTCCGGATAATAGTCAGATTGACATCCGTTGACGGTGCCTGCGTCGGTGTCACCGTCGGCACAACCGTCGTCGGCACCGGCGTGGCAGGAGTCACCACAGGTGTTGTGCCCATGACAGCGGAATATGCGTTTAGTCTCCCGCCTGTCTTCACCTTGTCAGCAAGAGACGGTTTCAGATCCGTGTTGGCAAGAATCACATCCTTCACCTGCGTTGCAGTCCAGTCAGGGTGTCTGGCCTGAATCAGTCCGGCCACACCCGAAACATACGGCACTGCCAGGGAAGTACCTGATACAGACCCATACTGGGAACCAGGTTTCGTGCTGTAGATATCAACACCTGGCGCTGCAAGGTCAACGCTTACCGTCCCGTAATTTGAGAAGGACGCGAGGTTGTCACTCTGGTCGCTGGCGGCAACACTGATAATATTTGCACTGGCGTATGATGCCGGGTACACAGGAGTGTTGTCATTATTCTGCGCACTGTTCCCTGCCGCACAGACTACAAGGGCCGGTGATGCATCGATCGCATCCTTGAGTGCCTGGTCAAATCCTGTCCCACCCCACGAGATGCTGATGACGTCCGCACCCTGCTGGTTCGCATACAGGATCGCATCAATGGCATCGCTTTCGTACCCGTACCCCTGGGAACCGATGACTTTCAGGGGGAGGACCTTCACACTCCAGTCCATACCGGCGATACCGAGATTATTGTTGCCAATCGCACCGACGATACCGGCACATGCAGTCCCATGGCCATTGGTGTCCATCGCATTATTGTTCTTGTCGACAAAGTTCCAGCCGCGGACATCATCAATGTAGCCGTTGTTATCGTCGTCGATACCATTCCCATTAATTTCCGTCGGATTTGTCCGGATATTTCCAGCAAGGTCAGGGTGGGTAAAATCCACACCAGTATCGAGGACGGCAATTACAACCGTACTCGAACCTGTTGTCAGGTCCCATGCCTGGGGCGCACTAATGATAGGTAATGCCCACTGCTGTGAGTACGAGGGATCGTTCGGGGTTGAATATAAATTAATCTTGTAGTTCGGGACCGCATAGAGCACATCAGGGTTGCTCTCGTACTCTGCAATTGCGGTATCAACAGTTTTCCCACCGTTCAGTTTTACGACCTGCATCCCGGAAAGCCCTTTTTTGTCGTAATCATCAACCACCGTTGCAGAAACAGCGGTGTGGGCCTTGGCAATCGTCTTCCCCTTATTTCCTGCATCAGCCATTGGCTGCGGCTTAAA
>CAIJED010000218.1 GCA_903819595.1 uncultured Methanomicrobiales archaeon
AGGCCTGACACCAAAATATTCAATCACCGATTACAGAAGCAGCGGGTCATAGCCGTACACATTTGCATCATACTCTTTTTTAGTTCCTGCACTATCTTCTCGAGCCGTGACTGGCTAACCATCCTCTCATATCAGCAAGCACCAGATGATCATCCAACCTGATCTTCCCACAACCCCCGCTAGACAAAACTATTTAGAGCGGTCCACGATAATGCCAGAGCTCCGTTAAGTTGATTGGTGCACATTTTTTGTGGCCTGATTTTGATAGTTGGTTACCGTTTATCTCCAGTCGCGATTGGGGTTCACATCGGTGGTGCAGTTATGTTCTGGTCATCCTACGGGTATACGAATGAACATATTTTTCGATCCTTAATCGGGTAGATAGATCATGGATCCTTAAAATCTCGCAGGATTGCTTCAATCCATCCTTGCAATAAGGGGATATCAACGATTACTGTTTTGTACACCGCTTCAACATCTACATTGAAATAATTGTGGACAACAAAATCCCGCATACCGGCGATATCATTCCATGGAACGGCAGGGTCACGCCTTCGTAAGGTCCCTTGAAATATGCTTTGCAGCTTCCCCAATCACCTCAATCTGCTTCAACACCCCATCCTGAACAAGGTGATTTGCAAAAAATGTATCGTGATCCATTCCGCGTGTATATTCCTCTATCCAGCGTATTGCATCAAGGATGTGCAGGAGATAAACCCTGTTCTCTTTCTTCACGAGAGGATCACCAGGGCATCACGCTGGAATGAATCGATGAGATAGGGGCTGAATAGAATGCTCCGTGATGAGATCAACATCCCTCCCGATCGCTGATTCCAGTTCCCGGCGGATATAACAAGTTCAAGGAGACTTTTTGGTTCCTGGAAAGCAACAACCACATCGAGGTCACTGTCAGGACGTGCCTGTCCACGTACAAATGATCCGGTGATGGCGACACGGACTACCCGTACGGTATGAGTACGGAGAGGACAACCTGTTTCATTTCCGGGTGATTTGCCGTGTACCTTCCATCAGAGAAACCCTGTTATACTATACTCGCTTCTGTGGAATGGTATAACTATTCATATCCATGAAATAACTGGCAAAGGAAAGACTTCAAAATGTGGATTTTTTTTGCACTGTCGGGGCAGCTGTCAATAAATTCCATTCAGATTTACGGAAAATCAAATATCTATCACGGGGATTTTTAGCAAATATTCTCACGGATTATTTTTTCGACCCGTTGATTGACGTGAGCACGGTATTCCTCCGGACAGAAAACGTAAAACACCAATCGTGGATCCTTTGAGGGCAGCAATGTCGAAAATTTCTCAATTTCATTCAGACTTCCATCGCTTTCCTCGATAAGGAATGGTGTTTTATCTGACAGGATATTCTCATTCGATGATTTATAAAGGGAATTTTCAATGTTGTGAATATCTGCCATAATGAAATCCGGTTCACAATGACATTCTTCCGCTAATGTAGCCTCCAATATGTTATATTGTTCCGGTTTCATGCGTGCAATTTTCATTCGCAGGATCGGGTCTGGCACATGAGTAACATCAACTTCATACCCACGTTTGAACAGCTGACGGTTTTCAAGCGCAGATATCAGAGCATGGCAATTACTTTTCGACTCCTGTAAGAGCATTAACAGCATTCGGGAATCATCCAGGGATAGGTAATTATTCAGGAACTCGGGGTTTTTTGGGTTAAGAAACTCTTTGGAAATTATGCCATCACGGATTGCAATTTCCATAGCCCGCTGGAACATTTTATCTGCAACGGCCCGGGTATGGTGATGATATACCTGAGCATGCATCAGGAACCGGGCAAGCCGGAAATTTTCCAGTGCATCAACACCTTTTTTAAGAAGAGTCAGATAAGAACGGGACCCATCTGTTTTTTTATGAATCGTATAGAGGATTCGTTCAAGATCAAAATTCCCATATGCTACACCAGTGTGGTAAGAATCACGGCGTAAATAATCAATTTTATCGGCATCGAGATTACCAGATATTACCTGGTTCTGAATTCTTTCACCATTATCTTTGAATAAGTCAATAACAGCATCCTGCGATGTTCCCAATGCACCCTGGATTGATTCGTCCCGCAGGATGATAAGCCGGGTAATTTCTTCATGGTTAATCGATTTCCCGCAGATATCATGGAGTGCTGCTTCAAAAACATGTGAGAATGGCCCGTGACCAATGTCATGCAATAATGCGGCATATCGGACGATTTTGATATCATGATCGCTAAAATTAAGATGTTCCGCCATCCTGCCAGCAATATGCATCACGCCAAGGGAGTGCTCAAACCGCGTATGCATGGCACTGGGATAGACAAGATGTGCATTAGCGAGCTGTTTGATCCGGCGGAGCCGTTGGAGCGGGATCGTATCCAGCAGGATAACTTCTTTTTCGGTCAGGCCGACAAAACCGTACAGTGGATCTCTTACCCACTTATAGAAAGAAAGCAAAAGATTACCCCGTGATGAGGGATAGTTCTTTTAACAGATCAACACCGGAATCAATCTGTACCTTGTCTAGTTTCCAGTTCAGTGATTCGGCAATGTTGCTTATTTCTACATAGTTCATCTGCCGGTGTTCCTGTCTTATAATATAATGGACTTTTGCAGCCCATGAAAGGATGTTGGGGTCCAGCCGGGCTGTTTTTTTACAGATATTTACAATATTTTTCATCTCTTCATAATCACGGGGAGAATCGGTTTTCAGGAACTCAGTGACTTTATGGCCTTCTTCATTGAGGGAATATGAATACCGTTTCCATTCGAAGGTCGCATTTGCGCCTTTATTGTCGCGGGTATCAATTGCTTCATCGACAAAATGACATGAAGTAATTGTCTGGAGGGCTCCGGCAACGTCAGAACTATAAGGGCCATAATAATGGGGACGATAGGTTGCGTTGACCGTATTCTTTATCGTCCCGAAATAGATGATCTTCTGAATAGTTGTCCGTCCGGTAATCTTGCCTTCTGCTGCATCGATTACCATCATTGCTGCCTCAAAGGGACTTATCGTCATATATCAATCTACCAGCCATTTGTGTGAGTATGTCCAGGTACCAAATGACGCGACACCGCTTATAATAGTATTATGAGCGCGGTGCGAAAGTGAAAAATAAATCATCGCCATAATCTCTATTTTTTTAGAGAGATAACAATTCTGTGCATTGCCGAAAACATAATGGAACCTATGTATGTCAGAGAGTATAATTGTTGGATAGACGAACAAAAAGCAAAATAACAAATTTAGGTTAAATCACCTGATTCATGCAGTGACCACCCACAAGCCCGGGGCGGTACTGGTGGAAATTCCACTTGGTTCCGGCTGCTTTTAAGACCTCGTCCGTGTCAAGCCCGAGCCGGGCAAAGATCATGGCGAGCTCGTTCATCAGCGCAATGTTGAGGTCCCGCTGGACATTTTCAATAACCTTGACAGCCTCGGCGATTTTGATATCCGGGGTCTGGCAGACGTTGGTCACCAGCCCGTATAATTCAGACAATGTGTCCAGTGTCTGCCTATCCATACCTGACACAATCTTGTAAATATTGGGGTGGCTATGCTCTTCGTCGCCAGGATTGGTGCGTTCCGGCGAATACCCTATGAATAAGTCCCTGCCACATTTCATGCCTGATTCGCGCTCAAGGATTGGCCCCATGATCTCTTCTGTTACCCCGGGATAGAACGTGGACTCCAGGACCACGATAGCGACTTTCTTTAAATTCTGTCCGATGATCTTCGATGCGGATTCCACCGGTTTCAGGTCCGGGTCTTTCGCCTTCGTGACTGGTGTGGGGACAGCGATAATGACAAAATCCGCCTCCTTGATCATTGACGGGTCGGTTGTTGCCTCGATCCTGTTACCCGGGGTTGCATTCAGTTCATCAACGGCCTTCTGGTTTCGCCGGTACCAAATCGTTTTCAGGTGCCTGGAAAATGCTTCGGCAAGGGGGAGGCCCACGTAACCAAGGCCTACGACAAAGACTGTTTTATCGAGAAGTGCGTTTGAAACCACGGAGGCTGACTCCTTTGTGTAGGTGGTATCGCATGGGATACAGCAAAAATATATCGGGGAAAAAACCCGACTGTCATGGTTAACGGACGGAGTATGGTCAAGCCGGCCCGGTTCATACAGCGCGGGTGGGTCTACAAGGGAATAGGGAGAGGCGATAAGAACAAGCCTCCGTTTCAAGGGCATTGAAGAGACCTGGTTTATCTGATAACGACCTCTCCCTCATCGAAACAACACCCCATTCCTGCAAGTGTCAGAAAAGGCAGCCGGATCCAGTTCATATGACATGCACAGTTATTTTAATCAAAAATAACCTCAATTTGGTCGTATTTTCCACACAATAATACTTTTCCACTCGTTTTTATCGAAAATATTTCCACCCCATCGAATAAATCGATATAATCGAGTATTTCGTAAAAATAGAGGTTATATGCCCCATAATGCGTGCCTTTTATAGCCTCTCTGGCAGAGGGTTGAAAAATATGTATAATCTACAGGCGACAAAAATATCGGGCCCCTATGGCCCGCAGGAGAGGCCGAATTATCGCCAGATTTAAGCAGCGGAATGAAGGATGGGTTATTTGATGAATGTTACCTCTGTTTGAATCAGAAATATTCTGAATAAAAATGGTTCCAAAATTCTCCTTTCATAAAGATCTTGATCAGGATCTTGGATTTCCCATTCCGGACCCCCCATAAAAAGTGGCTACTATTTCGACCAAAATCCAATATCACCAAAAATATACTGCGTAATTACGAAATTGCCTGATTAAAAGGGTTATATTTAAATCTGAGAATACAATATAATATATGCAGGATGATTAAACGAAAACAAACTGCAGCCAAAAAGAAACAAAAACGCC